>NZ_DAMCLZ010000016.1:0-68705 GCF_032109125.1 Chishuiella sp. | reverse complement strand
TACTATTCCAAAAGGATTGTTAGAATAAACATATTTATTTAATACAACAAAGCAAGAGAAGCTCTTTAATTATTTATGTTTAGAAGAAAACAACTATTATCCTTTTATATTAAAATTGTGGAGATAATATTGATGAAAAAATTGAAAAATATATCAAACCTTAGTAAATGAAATTTAAATTATCCAAAACTCAACAGTATTTTTTAGGAATATTAATTATGGTAGTAATAGGTTCAGTTTTACTTCTAAATCAAAAAAGAAAATTTTCAAAACTTATGGTTAGTTCCAAATATACCATAGGAACGATTTTTGATTTTAAAAAAAATCCAAGAAGGGATGATCAATTTCTATATTCTTTTAAAATTAATAATATAGAATACAAAAGCGAAATAGCATTCAATAAATCTAATAATCTTTTTGTGGGTAAACGATATTTTGTGGTATTTGAAAATGGTAATCCAGAAAACTCAATGTTAATACCATTCTTATTTGTACCTGACAGTATAACAAAATTACCAGCAGAAGGTTGGCGAGAACCTCCGATTTCTATAGATAAAAATGAAATTAAAAATTTTTTAGAAAATTATTAATTAAAATCTAAAATTCACAATAAAACAAATGGCAAATGTTTGTTTAGATTTTGTTTTTTATCAAAAAGTTTTTCAGTTATTAGTTTTTAATAAATAAATGTATTACGTAAAACTTATAATTCACAACTCACAACTTCTAGTTTCTAATTTCAAACTTCGTAATTCGCAATAGGGATTGGCCAACTAAAAATTATTTTTATATTTATTTAAAATTAATTTAGTTAATAAGATGTTTAAAAACTTTCTTTTATATTTTACTTTTTTCGTTTCTATTGTTATTTCTGCTCAGGAGATTCATACAAATGAATATAAAACCAATATTAGTTTAAGTGATTTTCATTTGAATGGAAAAGTAAAGAATATACTTACAACAGCGAAAAACATTAATGGTGAATATGCGACTTTGCCTTTTTATGAGAATGAATTATATAATCAATTTTCATTAGAATTTAATCGATATGGTTTGTTAGATAAGCAGACAAATTATTTAGATTATAGAGGTCGATTAGGTGTTTATAGTTTTGTAGATTATGTGTACAAGGATACGAAATTATTAGTTGGTGAGAAGAAAACTATTATAAATAATGATGAAGATCCGAAACGTATTGCTTCTGATAAAAAATATATTTACGCGAATAATAATTTAGTTGGTTTGGTTGAAGTTTTGAAGAATAAATCTTTTTCGATAACGAATTATGAAACTAATTTTGAATATTCTAATCAACTGAATAAAATTGTGACTAAGATTGAAGGTAAAATAATTTCTGAAAATAATCTTACCTACAATAAAAGTGGATTATTGGTTTTAAATGAATTGACATCTTTTGACGGAAGAAAGGGAAATAAAACTTTTTTTATTTATGAAAATAATGAACCTATTTTTCAACAAAAAATAGGTGGAAATATAAATACAGTTACTTTTTTTGATAAAAAATCATTGTCTAAAATTCAATCTTTTGATTCGAATAAAGATTTGGTATATGAAGCTAGTTTTAACTCAAGAAACGAAATAGAATCAATCAAGAAGCAATATTTCAAGAATGGAAAATCTTTTTTGTTTGATTACGAAATAAAGTACAGTTATGACAAATTTGATAATTGGATTTTAGCTGATGTTTATGAAGGTTCAAAATTGAAATATACTATAAATAGAGAAATAAACTATTACTAGAAATTAAACATTGAATAGTTTTTTAAGATAGCTTCATTTCTTTGTAAAAAGCTTTGTAATTTTGTATACATAAAAATATACAACCAGAATGAAGCATCAAGCAGTAGAAGGTTTTTCTAAACTATCAAAAGAAGGTAAAATAGAATGGGTAGTGAATGAATATTTGAATGGCGATGAAAAAGCTATTGATATATTTAAACAGTATTGGAATGATGACGCTGATTTGCAAAAGTTGCATGATGAGTTTTCTGAGAATACGATTTCTAATTTTTATATGCCTTTTGGTTTGGCTCCAAACTTTTTAATTAATGATGAGTTGTATACAATACCAATGGCTGTAGAAGAATCTTCTGTAGTTGCTGCGGCTTCTAAGGCTGCAAAATTTTGGTTGACTCGAGGTGGTTTTAAAACCACAGTTCTTTCTACAACAAAACTAGGTCATGTACATTTTATGTTTGAAGGAGATTTTGAGCAATTAAAAAATGCATTTGAAAAGAAAATAAAAAATCAATTGATTGAAGATACAAATGATATTACCAAAAATATGCGTTCACGCAATGGAGGTATTTTGAATCTTGAATTAATTGATAAAACTTCAGATTTAGATAATTATTATCAGATTAAAGGTTCTTTTGAAACTGTAGATTCAATGGGAGCTAATTTTATTAACTCGTGTTTAGAACAGTTTGCAAAAACACTGAAAAACGAAATAGAGTTAGATAATAATTTTACGCAAGAAGATAAAAATTCATTGCAAATAGTAATGTGTATTTTATCTAATTATACTCCAGATTGTATTGTACGCGCAGAAGTTTCTTGTCCAGTTGAACAATTAGCTGATGGGAATGTTTCTGCAGAAGAATTTGTAGAAAAATTCTCTAGAGCTGTGCGTATTGCTGAAATAGAACCTTATCGTGCTACTACACATAATAAAGGAATTATGAATGGGATTGATTCTGTTGTTATAGCAACTGGGAACGATTTTAGAGCTGTAGAAGCTTGTGCTCATACTTACGCAACAAAAGATGGTTCTTATTCATCCCTTACACATTGTGAAGTAAAAGATGGTATATTTCGTTTTTGGATAGATTTACCAACTGCACTTGGAACAATTGGTGGATTAACAGCATTACATCCTTTAGTAAAGTTAGCTTTAGCCATTTTAGGAAAACCTAGTGCAAAAGAATTAATGGGATTTGTTGCTGTTGCAGGTTTAGCCCAAAACTTTGCAGCATTAAGCTCTTTGGTTACAACAGGAATACAGAAAGGACATATGAAAATGCACTTAATGAATATCCTGAATCAGTTAGAAGCTACAGAAGAAGAAAAACAATACTTTACAACTTTTTTTAAGGATAAAACAGTTACACACCATAATGTGATAGAAGAGTTTTGTCGTCATAGAGGAGTAGAATCTGTAGAAGAATTAAAAAAATAATTGGTGGATTTAGAAGAATATTTTCAAAAAGCAAAACAAAAGCAGAAAGAGCATCAAGCATTTTTGAAGAAACTTAAAAAGAAACCTCCAAAAAATCTTGACCAAAAGATGGAGGAAATTCATGAAGATGTTTTTGATCGTATTGATTGTCTTTCTTGTGCGAATTGTTGTAAAACAACAGGTCCTTTGTTTACAAATAAAGATATAGAAAGGTTAGCACATGTTTTTCGTTTGAAACCAAGTCAGTTTATAGAAAAATACCTAAGAATTGATGAAGACAATGATTATGTTTTGCAACAAGTACCTTGTCCTTTTTTAGACACAGATAACTATTGTTTGGTTTATGAAGATAGACCAAAGGCTTGTAGAGAATATCCTCATACAGATCGTAAGAAGTTTTATCAGATTAATGATTTAACGTTAAAGAATACGCTTATTTGTCCTGCAACTTATGAAGTTGTAGAACAGATGCAACAAGAATTAAAAATATAATCACAATGGATATCATATTAAAAATTATAGCATTTGTAATGTTGATTTTTCCTACAATTTATCAGGCAATTGCTGGTTTTAGAACAAAAGACCAAGCAGTTGTAAAAAAAATAGGTTGGCAAAGTGTTATTATGCAAATCATAGGAACGTTATTGGCTTATTTTATTTTTATAAAAATTGGTCAGGATAAGCAAATTGCTATTTATGTAGGTTTTATGTTTTTTATGTCTTTAGCTATTCTGGTTTTTATACAGAATATATTGATTTACTTAAAAAATAATAACGATAAATTTTAATTGATTGCTTTTGCGACAAGGATTGTAATGGCATCCTTTTACAAATGGATTCTTATAAAAAGTATTTGTTTCCATTTGTAAAAGATATAATGGAGAGCCTGGCTGTCGCCCAATAAAAAATTAGGCTAATAGATTGACATATTGTTCAGCTTTCTCTATTATTTTTTCTTTTACTTCATCGTAATTAGCATCGAAAAAGCTTCTTAATCTGAAACGAGATTTTTTAGTTTGTATCGTTAGAATCTGAGTTTTATTTAATCGAAGTATATCTTCTTCTTCATATAAATAATAAATTGCACGATACGGAATTTCGTCTTTTTTGAAGATTGTTCTTATTTCAAATGTTTCATCTTTTAATTTGAATAATGTAAGATTAAAAGTGAGATCGTATAAAATAAAAAAAGAACCAAGAAGGGAAATCATGAAAATTCCTAATCTTAGAAATGGTTCTTTGATAAATAAATTTCCTCCAAACCAAAAAGTTTTGACAAAAGCGAAGTTAATCATCATAAATATTAAAAATATTATGATGGGAATTGAAAATTGCCAACTTAACTTAGATTTTACCATTATTATCTTATTTTCACTAATATACATTATTTTTAAAATATTTTTTTAGAAAAATTTAAAAAATTATAAGAAAAAAAACCTCAGATTAACTGAGGTTTTGATCTATAAAAATGTAATAAATATTTAGTTTTTTAAACTATTTTGAGGATATTAACTATATTCCAATATTTATGCCAAATTGAAGCATTTTTCTATTGTCAAAAGTTTTTTCTTTAAAATAGTTGTTAAAGTCTTTTCTCACAAAGACATTAATTAATCCTAAACCAACAGTTATTTCGGCTCCATAAATGAAATTGTTGACGTTATAATTTCCTTTTTCTCTGCTACGTATACCTTTTCCTTTTACAATATTATTCGAAGAAAGTAAAGCCCCTCCATATGCATAAGCAGCAATATAGTGTTTAGATTTTGGTCTGTATGCAAAGTTTTCAGTAACCTGTTTTATTTTAGAAAAATTGAATTTGAATCCTATAGGAGCTAAAATATAAGCTGATCTTAATTTTGATTTATCTAGTGCTTTATCACTTTTCACTAAACCAACATTTCCATCTTCATCACGATTAAACATCATGCTATCATCTAATCGATAAGTTCTCCAAGAAAATAATCCTCCAACTAAAAAATTAACGGGACTAGTAATAGATAATTGACGTTCATACATTAATCCAAATGTAAGGTTACTCGAAAATTTTTCATGTTTATTTAATTCCTCATTTTTTCGTCCTGTAAAAGCCATATATCCAAAAGATCCGTATCCATTTATTTGGTTGATTATTTTGTATCTTTTTCTAATGTCTTCATCTGTGCTAGTTTCAATCGGATCTTCATCATTCATGATAGAAAATGCAACTTGTTGTTTTATGATATCATCTAAATTGAAATTAATTTCTTTAATTCTATCATTGATTACAGTAGAATATACTTTTGCTAATGTTTCTTTTTTTGCATTAGCTTCATTTATGGTAAGTTTATCTTGTTTTAAATCTTCATCAACTTCATCAATCTTTTTTTCCATAGCAGTTTTCTCTTCTTTTACAATTTGTCTGATGATAAGTGTAAATTCAGTAATTCTGTCTTGTACAATAGGACTTATTTTGTCACTATTCTTATCATTCAAATCAAATTTGAATTTTTGAGAATAGGCTAAGTTTGAAATAAGAAAACAAAAGAATATAAGTGTAATGTTAGTGTATTGATTAATTATTTTCATAGTAGTATTATACAGGATATTATTTTTTTACATCAATAGATACAACTCTTGACTTGTTTGACTCTTTTATATTTTCTTTATTTTCTATAGAATATAATAGCATATCAGGATCGACATAATTATTTTCTTTTTTAGTTTTTTTTATTGAATCTAATTTATTTGCTGCAACAAGATTTTTCTTTTGTTCAATAATAGCTTTTAATTCACTTTTGTTATTGACTGCAGAATCTTTTTTTTCTTTTGTTTTAGCTAATTCATTATTTGTATTCTTTTTTTCAATTTCAATAGTAGAAATACTTTCTACGTTATTTTTTTCATTAGTAGCTAATGTATTATTTGTAGAGTAATTAGTATGATGATCTAAATTCTGCTTTGCAGTATCAATATTTACCTCATTTTTAACGAAATCTGTATTAGGAATGTTCTGCTCCTTTTTATTCGTAAATAAATAAATAGTTGTAGATAATGTAAAAATAAAAAATACTGCAGCAGATAACCACCATTTGTAATTAGAGTTTTTTGTGGTTGGAATTACATCCATTCTTGCTTGTATTCTATTCCAGCTATCATGGGAAGGATTAAGTTCTCTTTGGTTTAATTCTTCTTTGATATATCTTGATATATTATCCTTCTTTTTCATTTCTCTTTTTCTTTTGTAATAATACAATCTCTTTTAATTTCGCTTTTGCTCTAAATAATTGTGTTTTGCTTGTAGATAAAGATATATTCAGCATTTCTGAGATTTCTTGGTGCGAATAATCTTCTAAAACATATAGATTAAAAACTAATCGATATGGTTCTGCTAACTGATCTAATACTTCTTGTACATTAAAATTTAATTCTTCATTTTCATCATCTTCATCAAAATCATCATTAAAACCTCTAACATCATCAACATAAATAAGAGTTTTGTTTGCACGTAAAAAAGTCAAACATTCATTAACCATAATTCGTCTAACCCAACCTTCAAAACTTCCTTTATTTTGAAATTTTTGAATATGATGATATACTTTGCAAAAACCATTTATCATACAATCTTCTGCAAAATGTATATCTTTTATATAGCTTCTGCATATACTTAACATTTTTTTAGAAAAAAGATCATAAAGTTCTTTTTGAGCTATAGAGTCATTTTTTTTTAACCGATCGATTAAAATCTCCTCTTTACTTTTCTTGGTTAATACAAATAGTTTCACGTGTGTTAATTGAGTTGTTACATAGTAGACTCAATTTATAAAAAAAAGTTACACTAAAATGTAAATTAATTTTTTGATTAATAATAAATTGATTGATAAAATCAAATTTATTGTTCTAATGCTAAGTCTACCTTAATGATTTTTGTAATTTTGATAAATTAAGTAAAAACGAAATTAGTTGGAATGAGAAAATTTACTCTACTAATCTTTATTTGTCTTGTTCAATTCTCTTTTGCACAACGTAAAGGATATTGGCAACAAAAAGTAGATTATAAAATGGAAATTGATATGAAAGAATCATCATATCAATACGATGGAAAGATGAAGTTGAAATATACTAATAATTCAGGTCAAAGCTTGAATAAGGTTTATTTCCATTTATATTTTAATGCTTTTCAACCAGGAAGTATGATGGATTATAGATTAAGAAATATTTCTGATCCAGATAAAAGAATGGTAACAAATATAGGAACTAAAGAAAATCCTAAATTGATTAGCCGTATTACTGAATTGAAACCAGATCAAATTGGTTATCAAAAAATAACATCTTTAAAACAAAATGGTACAGATGTAAATTATAAAGTAGATGGAACTATTTTAGAAGTTACATTGGCTAAACCTATAAAAAGTGGTAAAACTGCAATATTTGATATGGTTTGGAATGCTCAAGTACCCGAACAAATTCGCCGTTCTGGAAGAAATTCAAAAGATGGTGTAGAGTTTTCTATGGCTCAATGGTATCCAAAAATGGCTGAATTCGATCCAGAAGGATGGCATTTAGATGAATATGTTGGAAGAGAGTTTTTTGCTCCTTTTGGTAATTTTGATGTAACAATTAATATTAACAAAGATTATGTCATTGGTGCATCTGGACAATTACAAAATCCAAATAATGTAAAAGGATATGTAACTAACCCAACAATTAAAGAAAATAACGGAAAAGTATCTTGGAATTTTAAAGCAACAAACATTCATGATTTTGTTTTTGCAGCAGATAAAAACTTTGTTGTAGATCATGGAAAATCTAAACATGGTGTAGATATTTATTTAGTATACAAAAATGATAAATCAGGATCTTCGTGGAAAGAAGCGATGCCTTATGCCTTAGGATTCTTTGATTATAATTCTGAACATTTTGGAGAATATCCTTGGAAAACTTATTCTATTATTGAAGGAGGAGACGGAGGAATGGAATATGGTACTGCAACTTTAATCTCTGGTAATAGAAATTTAGAAAGCTTAGTTGGTACTATTTTTCACGAAGCTGCACATTCTTGGTATCAACAATTATTTGGAATTAATGAAACCTACAATGAATGGTTTGATGAAGGTTTTACATCGTATGTAGAACAAATGGCTCTTTTAAATGTTTATGAAAAATTAAAAGTTATTCCATCTAATCCAAATCCTGATGCTTACAGAGGATACATCGCTTTGGCTTTATCAGGGAAAGAAGAACCAGCAAGTTTACTAGCAGATTATTATAATACGAACTATGGTTATTCTTTAGAAGCTTACTATAAAGGGCAAGTTTTAGCAATACAATTGGGCTATATTATAGGGAATGAAAACTTAGAAAAAACATTCTTAAAGTTTTATGATATCTGGAAATTTAAACACCCTTCAGGAAATGATTTTAAACGTGTTGCAGAAGAAGTTTCTGGTATTAATTTAAAATGGTATTTCAATTTATTTTTAAATACAACAAGAAAAATTGATTACGCTGTAGATAATGTTTCAAATAATACTGTAACGATTGCAAATAAATCTGATTTTGCAATGCCTATAGATGTATTAGTTGAATATACTGATGGAACAAAAGAATTATTTTATATTCCATTAAGAGAGATGAGAGGTGAAAAACCTGCTGAAAACTTAGTAGAATATCAAGGTGCTAAAAGAACAGTTTTAGAAGATTGGTTTTGGACAAAGCCAACTTATGATTTTAAAGTATCTAAAGATATAAAAGAAGTTAGTATTGATCCAACAAAACGTTTGGCAGATGTTAACCCAGAAAATAACGTATTTACAAAATAATGTTACTAGCAGTAAATATAGGAAATACAAATATTCGTTTCGCTGTTTTTAAAAGCGAAACGGATATTATAACTTGGACTATTAATACTAAACCTTACCGTACAGAATATGAATTATACGCTAAGTTTTCAAATATGTACAAACCATTTGGTATTGATAAAAAAGAAATTACTGGAATTGTAATAGGTTCGGTTGTTCCTCCATTAACAATTAGTGTAAAAATAGCTTTACAAAAAATACATAAGCTAAAAGCAATGATTGTTGATCGTAATACGCCTTCAGAGGTTATACGATCATCTAACCAAATGGGAACAGATCTTTACGCAAATGCAGTAGCAGCACATTATAAAGGAGTTCCTGGTAAAAAAATTGTCATTGATTTTGGTACAGCTCTTACTTTTTTAGGTCTAGATGAAACAGGAAAAGTAACAGGAGTTGTTATTGCTCCTGGTATTATTACAGCTCTTAATTCCTTAGTAGGAAATACAGCTCAATTACCAACTATCGAACTTAAAGCACCAGAGAATGTACTCGGACGTGATACAGAATCTTGTATGCAATCAGGAGTTGTATATGGATTTTTGAGTATGGTTGAAGGAATGATTGATCGAATAAATAAAGAAGTAGGTGAAGAATGTCTTGTTATTTCTACAGGTGGTGTTGGAGGGATTTATAAACCTTTAACAGACAAGATAGATATCGATGATCGTTTACATACAATAAAAGGTTTAAGGATACTTTATGAATTAAATAAGGATACAATAAACTAGATAAATAAAAAAAGAGACTATTATAGTCTCTTTTTTTTATTTTATTTAAAACTTATTTTTTAGCACGACATAATTTTAAAATTGTTTTTGAATTAAAGACGATGATTGCTAAGAATATGAGTAGATATCCTATTGACTGAAGAAAAGAAACTTTTTCATGGTAATAAAATATTGCTAGTAAAAAGTTTGTAATAGGATTAAGATAAATTAAAATACCAACTGTAGATGAATCAATTCCTTTCAATGCAAAATTATTAAGAAACATAGGAATAATTGTAAATAAAATGACAATCATAAGAATACATTGGTAAAAAATGGTTTCAGTAGGAATTTCTCCTAAAAAAACGAAAGCGAAAGGTAACATGATAAGAGATACAACAAATAATTGTGTCATTAACAAATTAAAACTATCAAACATATTTAAACTTCTTTGAATGATAATATACAGTGCAAAACTTGTTGCTACGATTAAACTATACATTAAGTCTACAAAATGGCCAATTGATAAAATAATACAAGCGATAAAACTTATAATTATTGCAATCCATTTTACTTTGGTTAAATGATCATGTAATAGTATAAATGATAGTAAAGTTGTGATAATTGGACATACAAGATAAGAAAGTGAAGCAGCTTGTACACTAATATTATTCATTACAATAATATATGATAACCAATTTGTCATTAAAATTAAAGAACCACCAATAACTAAACTAATCAGTCTTTTCTTCTTCTTTTTTTCTAAAGAAGAAAATAATTTCCAATCTTTTTTTATTTTATTTTGCCTAAAACATACATTAATAGTTACTAGAAATAGAACTGAAATGTATAGTCTGAAAAATAAAATATCTAATGGAGGATAAGTTGCAATAGGTCTTAGTCCAAAACTAAAAAATCCCCATAAGAGGAAAGTAACAATAGCAGCAAAAATATATTTTGATTGATTCATAGAATAGTTGTCAATTTATACAAATGTATTAAATCTACTATTTTTTATTGATTATTTTTGTTTTTTAAATTTGATACAAAAATGGAGAATCTTTTTACAGATGATTATTATATGAGAATAGCTTTGAATGAAGCAAGAAATGCTTTTGATAGAGATGAAATTCCTGTAGGAGCAATTATTGTATCAAATAATAAAATTATAGCAAAAGCACATAATCTTACAGAAACTTTGACGGATGTTACTGCACATGCAGAAATGCAGGCAATAACTTCTGCAGCTAATTATCTTGGAGGTAAATATTTACAAAATTGTACACTTTATGTTACTTTAGAACCATGTATAATGTGTGGAGGAGCTTTGTATTGGAGTCAAATATCTAAAGTTGTTTATGGTGCATCTGATGATAAAAGAGGTTTCAAAAATAAACTTGGAAATCTACACCCAAAAACTGAAATTATATCAGGTATTTTAGAAGATGAATGTAGTTTATTAATGAAAGAGTTTTTTTTGAATAAGCGCTAAATAGAACTTAAAATAGCTAAAACATCATCAAAATTTTCTATATAAGCCATGTGTCCACTTTTATTAGTGAATAGGTGAATATTAGGAGAGTTTGGAATTAATGTTAATAATAATTCAGGATTTACGGTTTCATCATTTTCTCCAATAATAATATATATTTCTCCTTTAAAATCATATAATATAGATGAACGATCAGGTCTTTCTCTCATTCCTTTTAGCGCAGCACAAACTCCATTAATAGGTGTTTTTAGAGCAATATCTTTAATAAATTCAATACTATCTCTAAATTTTTCACGATGATGTGCAGCAAATAAACTAGGGATACTTACAGTTACTAAACCTTTTAAATTTTCTTGAGCAGTTTTACATGCTTTTAATCTCTGATTTTTCTTAGTCTCGTCATCAGGTAAAGTAGATGAGTTTATTAAAACAATATTTTCAACTCTATTTGGATACAACTCTGCAATTGCACAAGTTACATATCCTCCCATAGAGTGACCAATAAAAGTAGCCTTATCAATTTTCAAATCATTTAGTACTTCAATAACGTCATCAGCTATTTCTTCCATTGTATTTATATCACGAGTTGTATCAGATTTTCCATGTCCAGGTAAATCAATTGTGATGACTTGATAATAGTTTCTTAATTTATCAACAAGTGAATCCCAAATTTTTATACTTTCTAAAAATCCATGTAAGAAAACTAATGTTTTCCCTTTTCCAGTAATTTCGTGATTTAACATACAGTTTGGTTCTAAATTTGTTTTATGTTATATACAAATTTAGAACAATGAAGAGATATAACACTATTATTGTTCTTATAATAGCTTTTATTTCAATTTTTATTTTTTTAATAAAAAATAATGAAACAGATGAAAAACCAGAAAATAAACCTATAGTTCATAATCGTATAAATTATCCTCAAACTATTGAAAACGGTACAGAACTTAAGCTTAAAAATGGAAAAGGAAGTTTCAATTTATTTAAAGAAGCTAAACAAGAACAAAGATATTATTTTAGAAACAATTCATGTAATGATGTTTCTATACAAATTGTACCCGCAACAGATACAGCTAATATTCGAATAAATAATATAATTTCTCCTAGTAAGAATACAGATGGACCATTTGGAAGAAATATAGATTATGGTTTATCTGAAAATGGCGTTTATGAAATTGTTATTGGTGAAAGTTTAATGAAAGGTTATCCTTTTCAAGGAAATTATACATTGAATGTACAATTAAAATAATTACATTTACACTATATTTTTTCCCAATTATGAAAAGAATTTTTATTGCCTTTATTATATTAATAACTTTATTTAGCTGCGAAAATAAATCGACACCAACTATCTATCCTAGTAAAATAGGTGTTGATCCAGCGTATGCTAATTTAGTGAAAAAAGATAAGCCAATAGAAAGCATTGATTTAAGTGAGAAAAAACTTAAAAATAAAAAGGTTGTAAAAGTTTCTAAAACTAATACTGTAAAACCTCTAGAAAATATAGATAAAATAGTTGCTTTGAGTGCAGATAATACGACAGATGTTTTAACCGTTAGTTATGGTAAAGCATCTAAAGAAATTACTAAAAATGCTGCTCAAACAAATACTTTTACATTTAATTCTGATTCAGCTAAGAAAGTTTGGATAAAAATTTCTGCTCAAGATACTTTAGCTAATATTCGAATTAATGAGGTAAAAGGACCTATTGATTCTATTCATGGAGGTCCTTTTGGTAAAGAAACTATTTTTGTTTTACCTTCTCGTGGAGTTTATCAATTTTCAATTTCAGAAAAACCTACAAATCCAAAACCATATGCTGGGAAATATAAGGTTGAATTGAAATTATTATGGAAATAATTACTCTTTATTTTTAGAATCAATAAATAGTGTTACTGGGCCATCATTTATTAATTCAACTTTCATATCTGCACCGAAAATTCCTTTTTGTACAGACTTGAAAGCTTTTTCTATTACAGTTAAGAATTCATTATATTGTTCTATAGCTAAATCAGGCTTAGATGCCTTGATATAAGAAGGTCGATTTCCTTTTTTTATAGCAGCATGTAGTGTGAATTGAGATACAACAAGAATATCTCCGTTTGTTTGTTGCACATCAAGATTCATTACATTATTTTCATCATTGAAAATTCTTAATTGTATGACTTTTTTAGCAATCCATTCATAATCTTCAATAGTATCTTCTGGTTCAAAACCAACAAGGAGAAGAAGACCATTATTGATTTTTCCTGTGATCTTATGATCTACAGTTACAGATGCTTTTTTTACTCGTTGTAAAATAATACGCATATTTTTTATTTGATTTTGTTGAAACTAATTATTTTTTTTCAAATATCTTTAATTATCATCTTATTATTTTACACAATTTTATTCTTATTTGAGAATGTTATATCCCGAAAAAAAATACTTTTTTTTTAGAATTATTTTTCGGGATATTTTTTATTATTAATAACCCGGGTTTTGTTTAATATAGCTATTAATTTTTATAGCGTTCAATGGAATAGGCGCTACAAATTTATTATTAGGATAAGCTAAACTACAAGTTGTAGAAATACATCCACTTTCTCTAGTTATACCTTTATGATTTCTCATTAAATCAAAAAAGAATTTATTTTCGAATATAAATTCTTTTCTTTTTTCAGTTAAAATATCATCTAATGAAATTGTTGTAAGATTATTTAATCCAGCTCTATTTCGTATAGAATTAATATCAGCTAAAGCATTAGTAGTATTTCCTGATTTAAAAGCTGCTTCTGCACGAATAAAATATAATTCAGATAATCTATAAACTAACCCTGTTATATTTGTATCATATTTTTTAGTAAAATGATAATCTTTCATAAATATAGTACTACCTTCTTTTGTTTGAATAGAAGTAGTTTTAATTAAATTTAATCTTTGATCATTACTATCAAAAAGTTGAAAAACATTGTCTGGAATAACATAACTTGAATATCCAGTTTTAGGACTATAAAAGTTTTTTATATATGATTCGTTTTCATTTGTATTAGCTATTTCAAAAATACTTTCGTTAACAGCAAAGTTCTGAGTATAATCATTCGTTTCTGATAATTTAATTCCAGAGTTATCTATAACATCTGTAGCTAATGAAATCGCTTTTGTATAATCTTCTTTATCTAAAGCAATGATTGCTGCTAATGTTTTTGCAGCATTTTTGTTCATAAAATTTTTTGTACTCCCGACAGGAATGGCATTAGAATCTTGGTATAATGATAAAGCTTTATTTAAATCATTTTCTAATAAAGTGTAACACTCATTTACTGTATTTCTCGCAGGATAATCAACACCAACGACTAGTGTTCTTGTATTGTATACTATTCCAGGATGATTAGCATCAGATGTATAGGTATAATTTTGAGCATAAAATCGTAATAATTGATAATGAATAAATGCTCTGAGTCCATAAGCTTCTGCTAAAACAGAATTTTTTTCTTGATCATTTATATCACTTGCTTTGTCAATATTTTCTATGATTAGATTTATATTATTAATTATTTGATAATTATTAGTATAACTTTGTGCTAGATCTGAAGAATTTGAATCATCTATAAAATTGTATAATAATTCTACTGCTGAAGGAACATTTATAGTACCTTGAGAAGTTCCGGAGCTATTAGGAGAGAAGGTTAAATTTCCTGATAATAAATCTCCATAAGTGTATGTACTTATAGTGAAAATTGAAGATCTAGTATTATAATATGCACCATTTAAAGCTTTTAATACACCTTCTTTTGTTGAGAACTGATCGTTAATAGAAATTTGTTCGACAGGTTCTTTTTCTAGAAAATCACTACAAGAAGTTAATCCTAAGATGAATATTATTGTAATAATAAATTTTTTCATGTTTACTTTTTTAAAAATTGACTCTGAATCCCATACTATATGTTCTCATTTCTGGGTAGATATAATTAAACTCTCTAATTCCATTTTGTCCTTTAGGAGATTTTTCCTTGTACCAATACCAAACATTAGATATGTCGGCAAAAATACTAGCCCCATCAATAAATGATGTTCCCTTTTTTATTGGTAATTGGTAAGCTAGATTTACATTTTGTAGCTTAATATATGTGTTGTCATAAAGATATTTACTACTATTTGCTACAATTCTGTTTTTCGATGTAGCTATATGATTCTGAGCATTTGTATCATTACTTCCAGTCCAATAATTTAATGCATTAACACTCATATTACGATTCGTTAAAATTCTATATTGATCAATTAATTCGGGAGTGATAAGAACATCGCCTCCAATTTGATAATTGAATAAAGCTGAAAAACTAAAATTTCCTAGTTGAATAGAGTTCATAAAACCTCCAATTGCATCTGGTTGAGAATTACCTATAATTGAATAAGTGTTATCTGTAGGAGTGAATTTATCGGAGTCTAAAATTTCACCATTAACTTTATAACGATCTAAACCATTTTCTGGATTTACTCCCATCCATTCATATCCCCAAATAGCAGATGTAGATACACCTACTTTTTGTGCTCTAGCTAATGCAGCTGTAGAGTAATCATCACCAAATCCTATCAAACTTGTAACTCGGTTTTTAACTGTACTTATATTGAATAGAGTATTCCATTTAAAATTTTTATTTTTAAACCAATAAACTTTAATAGAAGCTTCAACACCTTGATTATACATTGATGCACCATTAATTTCAGCAGAAGAATAACCCGTTTCTAGCGGAACATCTCTACTAATAATCATATCTGAGATGTTATTTCTATATAGTTCTAATGTAAAATCAACACGACCAGATAGATTAAGATCTAATCCAATATTAAATTTTTCATTTTTTACCCAGCTTAATTTTTTATTTGGAGGAGAGCTTGTATCAGGATAAGAATAGTCATAGCCATAAGTAAAACCATTTTGATAAACATTATATAAACCAGCTGACCTGTATGAACCTATTCTTGAATTACCTGTTATCCCCCAAGAAGCACGAAGTTTTAAAAGTTGTATTATAGAATTATTTTTTAAAAAATTTTCATTGGAAATAAGCCAAGCAAATCCGGCTCCACCATTAGTTGCAACTGCTCTATCTTTACCAAATGAAGAACTTTCATCTCTACGAATACTACCTGTAAAAAAATATTTACTTTTATAGTTATAGTTTAATTGAGCAAATGTACTTCTTCCTGCTTCTTCTAATGTTAAAGTTCTTAAAGTATAACTTGTTCCTTCCCAAGGTTTCATTGCTATTGTAGATTTCCCATATCCAGTTCCGATATGATTTGATTTTAAATCTTTAGTAGATCTAAGTTCAAGACCTAATAAAGCATCTACATGATGGTTTCTAAAATCTTTATTATATAAAGCATGTGCACTCCAATTCCATTTAGTTCCCTCAGACTTACTTATTCTACTTCGCCCAGCAACACTACTAGCACTTTCGTTAAGAGGTGATTGCCAACTGTTATTAGATTTATAGGAATAATCAATCCCGAATAGAGAACTAATTTTAATATCTTTGTGAACCTGATACTCTAAATTTAAACTACTTATTAAAGAGTTGTTTTTTGTGTAAATTTTATTTTGTGTTGCAGCTGCTAAAGGATTTGCAATACCATTAGTACCAGTATTTCTAAAATTTCCATTTTCGTCATAAATATCGAAAGTAGGAGCTAAGATAAAATTAAAATAAGTATTAGGGCTATTTTTGTAAAAATTGTTATATGCTGCATATAAATTAGCTTTAAATTTATATGCAGTATAACCTAAATTCAAATCGATTCCTTTTTTTTCTAAATAATTATAAATTTTAGACTCATTGTTTTTAGAATAGTCAACACCTAATCGATAAGTAATATGATTAGATCCTCCACTCATTCCAAAATTGGTTTTGAAATAATCACTATTTCTATTCATTACATCAAACCAATCTACATCAACTCCATTCCATGAATAACCTGTTGAAGATCCATTATTAATATTATAATCATTACGAAGTTGAGCGTATTGTTCTCCATTTAAGTATTTTATTTTGTTAATACTTGTAGAAACACCATACTGAGAGGAATAACTAAACTTAGGTTTACCTTTTTGACCTTTTTTTGTTGTGATTAAAATAACCCCATTTGCAGCGTCAGCACCATATAAGGCAACAGCAGCAGCATCTTTAAGAACAGTAATACTTTTTACATTATCTGTTGAAAGACGTGCTAAAGGATTAATATTCATTTCAGCATTAGTACCTCCATTAAAGAAGTTAGCGTTAAAAGCTCTATCTTCTCTAACGTAAACTCCATCAATAATAATTAATGGTTGATTTGATATTCCTGGAGTAGAAGTAATACTAACCATAGAACCTAACCCACGAATATTTATATCTACAGGTTTTCCAAGTTCAGAATTATTTACAATTTGTACACCTGGAACCAAACCTGAAATCATTTTGTCAATACTTTCAAAAGGCTGTGCAGTTATAATCTCATTTTCTGTTATAATACTCATAGAACCAACAACATCTTCTTTTTTTGCTGTTGTACCATAGGATGATGTAATTACAGATTCTGCTAAGTTAATTGTATCATTTTTGATTGTAGTTTTTTCCTGTGCCTTTATAGAAATGTAGGAGAAAAGTAATCCAATTATTATAAGTTTCTTTTTCATTTTTAATATTTTAATAAATGAGGAGATAGAATTTGATTCTTATTTTTATTTAGATTAGTTATAATTAGTGTGCGAAAGTAGTCATTTTTTAATAAATACTTAACAAATAATTAAAAAAGTATAATTTATTTTTAATAATTAATTTTTATAAACTTATTTGAAAATCAATTTCTAACATTTGTTTAAAATGTAGAATAAATAAAACTCCATATATTTGCTATAGTTTAAAGAAATAATCATGAAATTCAATACAAAAACAATACATGGAGGTCAACATCATGATCAATCAACAGGAGCAGTAATGACTCCAATTTATCAAACATCAACATTTGCACAAAAGTCACCAGGGAAGCATAATGGATATGAATATTCTCGAGGAGAAAACCCAACAAGATCTGCTTTAGAAAATGCATTAGCTTCTATAGAAGGAGGTGTTGCAGGTTTTGCATTCGGATCAGGATTAGCAGCAATTGATGGTGTATTGAAATTATTTAATCCAGGAGATGAAATTATTGCAATGGATGATTTATATGGAGGTTCTTATAGATTATTTACGCGTGTATATGCAAAATATGGATTAAAATTTCATTTTGTTGATATGACGAATATTGATGCTGTAGTTGAATTAATTAATGACAACACAAAAATGGTTTGGATAGAAACACCTACTAATCCATTGATGAAAGTTGTTGATATAAAAGCTGTAAATGATGCTGTAAAAGCTAAAAAATCTGATTTATTAGTCGCAGTAGATAATACTTTTGCATCACCTTATTTACAACGTCCAATCGAATTAGGAGCTGATATTGTAATGCATTCTGCTACAAAATATTTAGGAGGACATTCTGATTTAGTTGCTGGAGCAATTGTTGTTAATTCTGAAGAATTAGCAAAAGATGTTCATTTTAATTTATTTGCTACAGGAGGAATTTTAGGACCACAAGATTCTTATTTAGTATTGCGTGGAATCAAAACATTGGCTGTTCGTATGGATCGTCATTGCTCGAATGGAATGAAAGTTGCAAAATTTTTAGAAAATCATCCTAAAATTGCACATGTATATTACCCAGGTTTAGAAAATCATCCTCAGCATGAAATTGCTAAAAAACAAATGAAAGATTTTGGAGGAATGGTTACTTTCACATTAACATCTGGTAAAAAAGAAGATGCTTTTAAAATATTAGAAAACTTATCAGTATTTACTTTAGCAGAATCTTTAGGTGGAGTAGAATCTTTAGCAAATCATCCAGCTACAATGACACATGCATCTATTCCAGCAGAAAAACGTGCAGAAATTGGAATTACTGATGATTTAATTCGTTTATCTGTAGGTATTGAAGATATTGATGATTTATTAGAAGATTTAGAACAAGTTTTAAACTTGGTTTAATCTTTTATGAAGTTAAAAAAATAATTGAAAAGCTATATAGATATTATATTTATATAGCTTTTTTTACTTTTATCTGATGAAAATTATTATTCTATTTCTTTTATCGAATTTTTTATTTGCTCAAAAAAATGATACAATTAATTTGAATTTAGTTGAGGTTACAAATTATTCAAAATATAAAAAATTTCGACCAAAATTTCAAAAAGTTGAACAATTGAAAGATCATACCAATAGAGGTCTTACATTATTGTCAACCTTTCAATTACCTAAAGAAGGAGAAATAGAAATTTATGCTATAGAGATTTTGTTTGAGTCAAAAGAACTTTCTAAAAATTTGTGTAATGAATTCTATTATTTTTCACCAATTATTACAAAATCTGTTACAGATAAAGAGAATTTATTAAAAGAAAAATGGTTTGTCGTAGATAAAAATTATAACGGGAAATATATTTTTCCCGTTCATCTAAAAATAGATACAAGACAAGCTAAACATTATTTTATTGGATTTAAATCTAGTTATGAAAATCAATTTTGTTCAGAAGAAAATGGCTATTTTGATTTGATAGAAACAACTAAAAAATCTGAAGTTTATCTGCACTTTAATCAAGATAATTCAACCTTTCAAAAGCAACAGCTTTTTGGTAATTATTCACTTAATTATATCATCTATTATCAGAAAAAATAAACAAAACATATATTAATTAAAAAATTTATAGAAATTAAAAATTGACTTTTTATTTATTCCTAAAAATCAATAATAATTATTCTTAAGTTTTTTATTACATTTGCTTTAGGAAAAAATATAATTACGTAACGAAATCGCATATAATGGCTATAAAAACATTTAGAGAAGTAATCGCGGAGGCAATGAGTGAAGAAATGCGTCGTGATGAATCTATTTATTTGATTGGAGAAGAAGTAGCAGAATACAATGGAGCTTACAAAGCATCTAAAGGAATGTTAGATGAATTTGGTGCAAAAAGAATCATTGATTCACCAATTGCAGAAGCTGGTTTTTCTGGTATAGCAATTGGATCTACAATGACAGGATGTCGTCCAATCGTAGAATATATGACATTTAATTTCTCATTAGTTTCTATTGATCAAATTATCAATAACGCAGCTAAGATTTACCAAATGTCAGGTGGACAATTTAACTGTCCTATCGTGTTTAGAGGGCCTACTGCTTCTGCAGGTCAATTAGGTGCTACACACTCACAAGCTTTTGAAAATTGGTATGCAAATGTACCAGGTCTTAAAGTTATTGTACCATCAAATCCTTATGATGCAAAAGGATTATTAAAATCAGCAATTAGAGATAATGACCCAGTTATTTTCATGGAATCAGAACAGATGTATGGAGATAAAATGGAAATGCCAGATGAAGAATACACAATCGAAATTGGTAAAGCTGAAATTAAAAGAGAAGGTACTGATGTTACTTTAGTTTCTTTCGGAAAAATCATCAAACAAGCTTATATTGCTGCTGATGAATTAGCAAAAGAAGGAATTAGTGTAGAAGTAATTGATTTAAGAACTGTTCGTCCATTAGATTACGATACAATTTTCAAATCTGTTAAGAAAACAAATCGTTTAGTAGTATTAGAAGAAGCTTGGCCTTTTGCTTCTGTTGCTTCTGAAATTACTTACATGGTACAACAAAAAGCATTTGATTATTTAGATGCTCCAGTAAAACGTATCACAACTAAAGATACATCTGCTCCTTATGCACCAAACTTATATGCTGAATGGATTCCTGATGCAAAAGATGTTATAGAAGCTGTAAAAGCAGTAATGTATAAATAATGTAAAATTATTATTATCTTTTTTATATTTGTAAAGTCTAGCATTTTATATTGTTAGACTTTATTTTTTTAGACTAAACTTAATTCTATGAGGTACTACATAACTATATTGTTATTTATTTTATGTGTGTTAATAAATGCTCAAGTTAAAATCCAAGGAAAAGTAATTGATGCTGAAACTTTGGAGCCTATAGCTTATGCTGATATACGTTTACCTGAATTAAAAATAAATGCAACCTCTAATTCAGATGGTACTTTTTATATTGAATCAGCTGTTAACACAGATAAATTAACGATTTCCAAAAATGGTTATGAATTCTCAAATTATGTTATAGAAAAGAAAATAGATTATAGTTTTGTTGCTCAATTATTTCCTAGTGAAGATGATAAAAATAATAATCCAACAGAAACTGTTGATCTTCAGACAGCTGTAGTTTCTTCAAAAAAGAAAGTTCGCTTAAAAAAGAAAGAGAATCCAGCTTATGCAATTTTACGTGAAGTCTGGAAACGTAAAAAGAAGAATGGATTAAAACTTGTGCCACATTATCAATACGATGAATATGAGAAATTACAATTTGATATAAGCAATATTGATTCAACTTTTATGAAACGTAAATTATTCAAAGGAATGGAGTTTATTTTTGATAAAGTTGATACATCTTCTATTAACGGAAAAACTTTTCTTCCTGCCTTTTTAAATGAATCTCTTTATAAAGTAGCAGGAATAAACAAACCAAGTACAAAAGAAAGAAGAGAATTAATCGCAAATAAAACATCGGGTTTCGAAAATAATGAAGTTGTTGCTTCTGTTGTTAAAAATATATTTAGAGATATAGATATTTATGACAATCGTGTTAATATATTGGATATAAAATTTGTTAGCCCAATAGCTAGTGATGGTTTCTCTGTTTATGATTATGAATTGAAAGATACAGTTGACATAGATGGAGTTGAATCTTATAGAATTAAGTATTATCCACGTAGAAATGGTGAATTGACTTTTAAAGGAGATTTATATATATCAAAGGCTAATTATGCTGTTAAAGAAGTTGTTATGGAAACGACAAAAGATATCAATGTAAATTTTGTTCGTAATGTCTTTATGGATTTAGAATTCGATATTCCCAATGATTCTGTTTTTTACCCTCGAAAGGAATATGCAATGCTTGATATGACTTTAATAAGTAAGAAAGAAAACTCTAAGGGGATTTTTGCTCATAAAACAGTTAATTATTATAATTACGATTTTGATACAGATCATCCAGAAAAATATTATTACGAAAGGATTGATCCGTCTAAAACATCAATAAATAATCAATCTGATGAATTTTGGACAGAAAATCGTCCTGAAGCACTTACAAAAAATCAAGAAGGAATTTATACAACATTAGAAGAGTTAAACAAAGTACCAAAATTTAATCGAATTGTAAAAGGTATTGAAGTTTTAGGATCAGGTTATTATAATATATGGAATTCTATTGATATTGGTAATTTGTATTCATCTTTTGGTTACAATCAAATAGAAGGTGTGAGATTAAGAGCAGGAGCTAGGACATATTTTTCTCAAAATGATATGTGGAGAGCTCAAGGATTTGTTGCTTATGGATTTAAAGATGATAAATTCAAATATGGAGGAGATTTCCGTTACATGTTCAATAAATATAATCGCTTTCAAGTTGGTATAGGAACAAAGAGAGATGTAGAACAACTTGCAGCGACTTTAACATCTTCCGATGGTATAATGACACGTAGTTTTGCTTCATCTTCTATAATTAATCAGGGGAATAATACATATTTAAGTAATAATAATTTAACTAATGTATATACATCTATAGAGCCATGGAAAAATGTGGTGTTTAGAGTTGATGGTAACTATCAATATATAAAACCAGCTGATAGCGAACATTTTTCTATAGCTTATGAAAAAGATGGACAAGTAAAAGAAAATTTGACAAACTCTAGTTTAAGTGTTTCGATTATCGCAAGACCAAAAGCTAAGTATACACAATATGGATTGGATAGATTTGAGTTAACAACGCTTGCACCTACAATTATGCTGAGATATACAAGAGGTTTAAAAGGTGTTATTAATTCTGATTTTGAATATGATAAATTACAATTTTTATATACTCAACCAATTTTAATAGGTTCTTTTGGTAGAACATTAATAACTGTAGAAGCAGGTAAAACATTTCAAGCAGTTCCATTATCTTTGTTGAGTGCAATTCCAGGTAATGAAAGTTATGGTCAAGTTTATGGAACATTTTCTCAAGTAGATTACTATGAGTTTGTAACTGATCAATATGCAACAATGAATTGGGAACATCATTTTAATGGATGGATTTTAAATAAAATTCCATTAGTTAAAAAATTAAAATTGAGAGAGGTTGGTTTCTTGAGAGGTGCTTACGGAGATTTATCTGATAAAAGTATCGCAATGAATCATTCTACAATAAATTATTTTACTCCAAACAAACAAATCTATTACGAATATGGATTTGGAATAGAAAATATAGGATATGGTAATATAAGACCAATTCGTGTAGATTTTAACTGGAGAGGTAATTATAATGATATCCCAGGAGCTCGAAAATTTGGAGTAACTGTTGGATTGAATTGGAAATTTTAAAAATAAAAAAAGAATATTAAATTAAATACGTAGTTAAAAATGACTTTTGATGCAATTATAGAAATCCCAAGAGGATCTCGCAACAAGTACGAAATGGATCACGAAACAGGAAGAATTCGTTTTGATAGAGTATTATTCTCTCCAATGTTTTACCCTGCAGATTACGGTTTCGTAGAAAATACATTGGCATTAGACGGAGATCCTATTGATGTATTAGTTTTCTTAACTGAACCGACTGTACCTGGTTGTGTAATTGAAGTTAAAACGATTGGAGTTTTAAATATGTCTGATGATAAAGGTCGTGATGAAAAATTAATTTGTGTTCCTGTTGCTGATCCAACATGGAATCAATTAAATGATATCAACGATATGAATCCTCATACATTAAAAGCTGTTGAACATTTCTTTAAAACATATAAAGATTTAGAAAACAAAACTTGTATCGTAGAAGGATATGGTGATAAAGCTCAAGCTGAAAAATTATTACAAGAATCTAGAGATCGTTTTGTTCCTACTCACTAAGAATAAAAAGAATCTTACATAAAAAAATACCTTACGAATTTCGTAAGGTATTTTTTTATTATAAAAAGGTTTATTTTTTCTTTTTATATAACGGAACTGTACTACAAGCTTCACCAAACATTAATGAACTTACAATAGGTTGTAATCGTTCTATTAATTGAATATAAGCTGAATCAGGAACAGGTTTGTGTGAACAACCTTTTACAATTATTTTTCCATTTTCATATTCTTCATATGGTAAATGATCTACTATTTCTGTGTAAAGAATTTGATCCAAATCTTTCAGGCTTCCATGTACAATTCTTTTAGCAACAGGAGATAAATATGTAGTAACTAATAAATATGCCCAAGAAGGTACAATAGCATCAGCTGTACAAGTAATAGCAATATACTTATTTTCATATTGCGACCAATCATGGTTTTTTAAATTTTCACGAAAATCTTTTTCACGAAGGATTATTTCTTCGTATAACCAATCCTTAAGATCAAAAACAACGCGTTCTCCATCTGGATAATAATCTTGTAAATCAATTGTAATTAAGCCACTATTGGCAACTTTATTTATTATTTCGTCTGACATTTTCTTTATCTTTTGGATTAGTAAAATTACATAATAAAATTATGTGATAACTGTTCTGCTGATAGATTTCTCCTATCTTTGTAAGAAGAAAAATTATTTCCATTGAAATACTATATCATTGCAGGTGAAGCTTCGGGAGATTTACATGCCTCGAACTTGATGAAAGAATTAAAAAAGAAAGATGCACAAGCTGAATTCCGTTTCTGGGGAGGAGATTTGATGCAAGCACAAGGAGGAACTTTAGTAAAACACTATCGTGATTTAGCCTTTATGGGGTTTGCAGAAGTTGTAATGAACCTAAGAACAATTTTAGGTAATATTTCTGTGGCAAAAAAAGATATTGAGTCCTATCGACCAGATGCTGTTATTTTAGTTGATTATCCAGGTTTTAATTTACGAATTGCAGAATTTGTAAAAAAACTAGGTATCAAAGTTTATTATTATATTTCTCCACAAATATGGGCTTGGAAAACAGGACGTGTACATAAAATAAAAAAGGTTGTAGATAAAATGTTTGTTATTCTTCCATTTGAAGAAGAGTTTTATCAACGCTATGATTATAAAGTAGATTTTGTAGGAAATCCTTTATTAGATTCTCTAAATAACCTTCCCTCAATTGATGAAGGAAAATTTAGAAAAGATAATGGTTTAGATGATCGTCCAATAATTGCTATTTTACCAGGAAGTAGAACACAAGAGATAAAAGTGAAACTTCCATTAATGCTTTCTGTAGAAAAAGATTTTCCAGAATATCAATTTGTTGTAGCAGGGGCTCCTTCACAACCAATAGAAAATTATAAGAAAGTAATAGGCAATCATTTAAAAATTGTAGAAAATAAAACCTACGATTTATTACGAATTTCACACGCTGCTTTAGTGACATCTGGTACAGCTACATTAGAAACAGCTTTACTAAAAGTTCCAGAAGTTGTTTGTTATAAGGGAAATGCAATTTCTTATGAAATAGGAAAACGTGTTGTAAAAAATATCAGATTTATTTCTTTAGTTAATTTAATTATGGATAAAGAAGTTGTCAAAGAATTAATACAATACGATTTGACGTATGAGAATATAAAACACGAATTAAATTTAATATTGAATACACCGAAACGAGAACAAGTTTTGGAAGATTATGATCATCTTTATGATAAACTTGGAGGAGTAGGAGCTTCTGAGCGTACTGCAGATTTAATTGTAAAAGATTTATCAATATAGAAATTGAAAAAAATTATTTGAATCCTTCTAAAAATTTTAGAAGGATTTTTTTTGTTAAAAAAATATAGATAGAGCAACCTTTTTAAAAATCATACTCTTATCTATATAATAATTAAACAAACACCATGAAATTATTCAAAAAAATTAGCATTTTTGCTTTAGCAGGATTTTTAGGTTTAACAACTTTTAGTTGCTTAAACAATGATGATGAAGGTTCATTTACAAATTATGGTTTTTTAACAACAAATAGTGTTTCTGTAAATCAAGATTCTATTCAGCCAATTAATAAAACAACAAATATTAAAGTAAGTTATAATAAGACAAATTCTTGTCAGGAATTTGCACAGTTTAGTTTAATAAAACAAGTAAATGATTCTGTTCAATTAGTAGGCGTATTAGCTTCGCAAACAAGTTCACAAAGTTGTTTACCTACAACTTCTATTGAAACTAAAACGTTGAAATTTACACCAAAAGTTGCAAGAAAGTATACATTAAAATTTTGGACAGGTAAAGATTCAAATAACAAAGATTTATACAATGATTCAATTGTATTAGATATAAAAAGTAAATAAATTGATCTGAATTTGAATAATAATTCTCTTGAAAATTTAATAAAAGAGTGTCGAGCGCAAAATAGAAAAGCACAAGAAGAAATTTATCTTCAATACTCTTCTATTTTGTTCTCGACTTGTCTTCGTTATGCCGATAGTTATGAAGAAGCACAAGATAATTTTCAGGAAGGATTTGTACTTATTTTTAATAAAATAGATCAATTTAAATTTAAAGGTTCGTTTGAAGGTTGGATGATAAGAATTATGATTAATCTTTCTTTAGGTAAAATGAAGAAGAGAAATCGAATTAGTTTTGAAGATTATGAAAATCATTTATCTATTGATGAATCTGATGATGATGTAGAGATTGAACAGAATTATAGTTATGATCAGCTATTAGAAGTGATACAATCTCTTTCTCCACAATATAGGCAGGTTTTTAATCTCTTTGTTTTTGAAGAATATTCCCATCAAGAAATAGCAGAATTATTGAATATCTCTGTAGGAACTTCAAAATCAAACTTATCTAAGGCACGAAAAATATTGAAATCTAAACTTTTAAAATCAGTTTTCGAAAATGAACAAATTTGATCAACATATTAAAGATAAACTTTCTCAACCTCATATTCCTCCACTTGATGCTTGGAAAAATATTGAGAAAGAATTAAATAAGAAAAAGAAAAAAAATAGAATAATTCCGTTATTATATTTTGTTGGATCTTCTGCTGCTTGTTTAGTAATTGGAATCTCTCTTTATTATTCAAACCAGTTAGATACTAATCAAAAAGAATTAATTCATCAATCGAATAAAATTGTAAAAAAAGATGCTTCAAAAAGAATAAAAAAATCAATTGATAAATCTGATTTGGATAATGAAAACTCCTTATTAATTAATCATTCTGATGTTGCTATTGTTTCTACAGAAAAAACCCTTGATTATAATAAGAAAATTATTAAAATTAAATCTGAAAATAGTTCAATTAATCAAATTTATTCTCATTCGGATGAATTTACTAATGAAAATAATTCATTAGTAAATCCTAATTTAGGATTTACTAATCAAAGAAATAAAGATTATGATTATCAAGAAAATAATTCTATAGAAAATAAAATATTATCTGAAAATGACAATCAAAATGATTTAATAAAACAAGAAAAATCATTAGAGCTTGTTTTGAAAGAAGAAGAGAAAAAACAAAATGAAAAAATAACGATAAAATCTTCACCTATATTAGCTGTTTCTTCTTATGTTAATCCTATGAAAATGTTAGGCAATAAGTCGATTTTATCAGATGAGTTTAATGATTTATCAGTTAAAAATAATACAACAATAGCTTATGGAGCTAAAGTGTCTATACGATTAAATGAAAGAATAAATATACGTTCTGGAATTTCTAAAATAGATTTAGAACAATCTACAGATAATGTGAATTATGGAAGAAATTCTGTTGATTATTTATTAAGTAGTTCTTCCTCAAGTCAGAATTTTAATTACCATAATAATATTAAATATAACAATAATGTTCGTGTTCTTTCTACAAATTATGAGTTGAATGAATTAACATCTTCACTAAATTCAACTCAATTAGAGCAAAAAATTAGTTTTTTAGAAATTCCTTTAGAATTAGAATATAAATTGGGAATGTTTAAAAAAATAAATTTATTAGGAACAGTAGGAGGAAGTTATTATGTTGTAACTAAAAATTCAATATCTGTAAATGATAATAATAGAGTACAATATAAAATAGGAACAGCAGCAAATTTAAATAACTCAAGTTATAGTGCTAATTTAGGACTTAAACTACAGTACTTACTGTCAGAAAAAGCAAGTATTGATTTAGAGCCTAACTATCGTTATATGATTAATCCACTACAAAATGTAGATAATAAAAATCCTTCTCTGTTAGGAATTAATATGGGCTTTTCATTTAAATTTTAGTTCTAGAATTTCTGATTTAATTTATCTAAGTGATTTTTTAAAATAATAGGATGACAATGTTCAATATCTTTTTCAGCAAATACCAATGTTATTTTTTCTTGTTTTTTTAAACGAGTTAAAAATTCTTTTATACAATTGTTATGATTTAGTTCATTAGAATATTTTTGAGAAAACTCCTCCCATTTATTTGGATCGTGATTAAACCACTTTCTTAATTCTGTTGAAGGAGCTAGATCTTTGTTCCATTCATCAATATGAGCATTTTCTTTTGAAACACCTCTTGGCCATAGGCGATCAACTAAAACTCGATAACCATCCTCTGGATTTGTAGTGTCATAAATCCTTTTTAAACTAATAATTTGATTTGTATTCATTTATAATTATTTAAAACCTATTCACTTCAAGAGAATACTTTATATTTTATGAATGAAAAAGTATTTGTTTTTTATATTAAGTATTTGTTTATCAGTTGGTATATATGTATCTGATAAAGTTGTTTCTTTTTCTAATTTACGAATTGTTTTCTTTTCAATAATTATTTTTTTATTTGTTATTGTTTTTAATCCATTAAAGAAATATGCAATAATTCCTTTTTTGATTATAACTATTTTTTTAGGATTTTATATTCATCAAACATATCAAAAAATAGATTGTAAGTTATTGAATAATGATGCTGAAGTGTATTTTTTAAAGATTATTTATCAACGAAATATTACTGAAAAGTCAGTTAATTATGTTGCGAAAGATTTAAAAAGTAAAGAATTAATTTCATTAAATGTACGAGATAAACAGAATATTTTTCATCCTTATGATGAGATAATTGTTTATGGGAAAATTAATGAAATTCAGGAGCCTTTAAATCCGAATCAATTTAATTTCAAACAATTTTTGACAAGAAAAAATATTCATTACCAATTATTCACTAATAATATTATTTCACTTCATAAAGAAGGTAATGGATTCCGAAATTGGGCTTCAAAATCAAAATTGCAAGTAAGAGAAAAATTAAAAAGAGATGGATATTCTTTAGAAAGTAGAGCTTTAATATCGTCTATGTTACTTGGAGATAGAACAGAATTAACACCAGAGCTAAATCAAAGTTATATTGCAACTGGTGTTGTGCATATTTTATCAATATCAGGATTGCATGTTATGATGATTTATATGATTTTGAATTTTGTTTTACAACCTTTACTAAGATTGAAAAACGGAAGGAAAATTAGAATAATACTGAGCTTATGCTGTATATGGTTATTTTCTTTTTATGTAGAATTAGAACCTCCTGTTTTTCGCTCTGCACTTATGATTTCGATTTATTATATCAGTGAATTATTGAACAGACCAAAGAATATTTATCATACATTATCTTTATCAGCTTTTATCATACTTGTTTTTCAACCTAATTATCTATTTGACGTAGGATTTCAGCTAAGTTTTTCAGCTGTATTTTTTATTGTTTGGTTGAATCCGATTTTTGATAAAATGTGGAAAGTAAAAAATAAATGGCTGAAAGATATAAAAGGAACAATTGATACAAGTTTATCTGCTCAAATAGGAACATTACCAATAGCAGTATATTATTTTAATCAATTTTCTGGTTTATTTTTATTTGGTAATTTAATTTTGATTCCAGCATCATTTTTAATGATTTGTGGTGGGATTCTGAGTATTATTTTTTTAATATTTAATATAAATATTCCATTATATACATGGGTTTTTAATCAATTTATTCATTGGTCAAATAGTTATATTTATTGGTTAGCCAGTTTTAAGTTTGTTGCAGAAGATATTTATATGAGTATTTTTACAGCTGTAATGTTAGTCATTATTTTATATTTCTTAAATCCTCTTTTTATAAAAAAATCAAAAGTTGCATTATTGATTATTACTATTTGTACATGTTTTATAGAAATTGATTGTTCTTCTCAAGCTTATCAATTAAATCATTCGAATGAGTTAATTGTTTTCAATCAATATAAAAATAGTATTCTTAGTATAAGAAATGGAAGAAAGTTAGCTGTTTTTAGTGCTTTCCCGCTCGATGAAAAAACATATAATTATACAATTAAACCTTATAAAGTAAAAAATAGAATAAAAGATATTCAGTTATATACTTACCAGGATGAATTTAAACATCCTAGTTTTATTAAACATAAAAATTATATTGAAACAAAAAACTTTGATTTTATGTTGGATGAAGAAGATATTCATCATCAAGCTTATTATCAATTAATTCATCAATCAAAAATTTATTCAATAAATAATACTGATAATCAATTGAAATTTATCATTGTTGATGCAAGTAATTATCCATCTACAATTTCCCAATTAGAACAAAATTTACCTAATAAAATATTATGGAAAACATCTGAAAAAGGATATTTCTCTATCCAATATTAAAAAATAAAAAGGGTAATTACATTTGTAATTACCCTTTCGATATTATGATATTTTCAGATTAAATCTTAATGTCATTTATAAAGTCATTAGCATTTTTATAACCAGAAACAACTTTATTAATTTCTCCTTTAGCATTAGTAAGTACTGTTGCAGGATAACCAAGTTGTCCGTTTGTAAAAGCATAAGCAAAATAATTTGCTTTTGCTGGTGCAATGTATGTATAATTAATTCCTAAAAAATTAACCATATCTTTTGTTTCAGCATCAAATTTTACTGGAATATAATTCTTATTTATATATTCAGAAACTTTGGCATCTGTAAAAGTTTCTTTATCTAATCGTTTGCAGAAACCACACCAAGTTGCATAAAAGTTAATTAAAATAGGCTTTTCTGGGTGAGCTTTTACTTCCTTATTTGCTTCTTCTAATGTTAACCATTTTACGTCTTGTCCAAAAAGGAAAGATGAAAAAATGAAAGCTAAAATTGCTATGCTTAATTTCATAATGCTTATAAATTTTATTTTACTCCGTGCATTAATTTCTTCATTAAAGGATTTAACGCAATAACGATTAATCCAGCTACAATTGGTACAATTGTAAAAATTAAGAAGAAAGTTGATAAAGAGTATTCTTTTGTGATAACTTCTATTTGCCCACCTAAAATGGCAGCTAATTTATTTCCTATTGCTATTGCAAGATACCACATTCCGAACATAAATGCAATCATACGAGCTGGAACTAATTTAGATACATAAGAAAGACCAACTGGAGATAAGCATAATTCTCCTAATGTATGGAATAAGTAAGCTAATACTAACCAGATAATAGAAACACGAACACCTTCTGCTACACCATAAGAACCAAAAGCAAGGAATCCAAATCCTATTGCCATAATGATTAATCCTAAACCATATTTAACAGAAGCTGAAGGATTGTATTTAGAATCCCAAACACGAGAAACTAATGATGCTAATGCAATAATAAAAAAAGAATTTAGTGTAGAGAACCAAGAAACTGTGATTTCTACTTGACTATCTTTTATTTCTGCTATTTTAGCTGGAACTATTTCTGAAGGGATATTTTGTTTTTTATATTCTTCATCTAATTTTGCTAAATCAGTATTATCAACCATTAAGAATTTATCTCCTTCTTGGTGTATATTGATTTGTTCTCCTTTAGCTAATGTATTTTGTGAAGCAATATTAATTGTTTCAGTAATAATTTTATCTGTTGGCTTAGCAACATAAGAAGCTGTGACAGGAGTCGTAATAAATGTTGGTTTTCCTTCTTCATTTAAAACAGGTTTTCCAGTATCATCTAATTTTTCTGTTTGAATAGCATCATAAGAAACATCATATGAATGAGAAGACCAGTTAAAATTTAACATCCATATTGCAGCAGCCCAAATTCCTAAAAATGTTACAGCCAAGGTTATATTAGACCAAAAAGCTTTTTTAATTGTTTGTTTAGCTAATAAGAATAGAACATAAGATATAAACAATAATGGTACAACTGTTAATAAAGTATTGAAAACATTGAATGCTAATGCTGCTCCACCAACTAAATTACGTTCAGTATTATCTCTTGCAAAAATAACTAATGATGTTGCTCCTTGTTCAAAAGACATCCAAAAGAAAATAACGAAAAATGCAAAAATAATTACTGCAATCATACGATCACGAACAATTTTTGTGTAGTTAGCTAAACGTCGAATGACAACAAATAAGAATAAGAATAGTGCAATAAGAATAACAATGTTTTGACCTGAAAGTCCTCCTATTTCAAAATTGAATAAGTTGATTCCTCCAATTGCATTTAGTGGGTCATTAAATGCGTATCCTAAACCTAATAGAGTCATAATTACAATTAAGACTTGGTCTAGTAATGTAAATGGATTAGGTTTTTCTCCAGGCTCATATTTAGGAGTATCGTCGTCAGCAGTTATTTGATTTCCAGTTTTTGAAGGGATTTCACCAACAGTACCAAATAAAGGTTTTGCTAACCAAAATTGTAATGTTCCTAATAACATGAAAATTCCAGCTAAACCAAATCCCCAGTGCCATCCTACTTTTTCTGCTAAAAATCCACATAACATCATTCCGAAAAATGCACCAGCATTAACCCCCATGTAAAAAATAGTATAAGCGCCATCTTTTTTCTCTGGAAAATCTTTATACATTTCAGATAAAATAGATGTCATATTAGGCTTAAAGAAACCTGTTCCAATAACTAAACAAGCTAGTCCTAAGTATAAGAAAAATGGAGTGTCAAAAGCCATAAATGCATGACCAAAAGTCATAATAATAGCTCCAACCACAACAGCCCATCTATATCCAATATATTTATCAGCTATAATACCTCCAAATATAGGAGTAATGTACAATAGCATTGCGTATGTTCCGTATAATGCAGTTGCTTTTTCTATAGACCAATCCCAACCAGGATTAAGACCAATGACAGCAGCTGTTAAAAACTGAATTAATAATACACGCATCCCATAAAAAGAGAAACGCTCCCACATTTCAGTAAAGAAAAGTACAAATAATCCAGATGGATGTCCTAATACTTTTGAATCAAAGAAATTTTCTGATTTTGAACTCATTATTTTTGTTTGTTATTGTGTTTTTATCTTAAGATGTTATTTTACATCTTGCATTAATTTTCTAATTAATGGAGAAACAGCTATAATTATAACTCCTGCAATTACAGAATAGATAGCTAACTGTTGGTAACCATCTGTATATGCCAACATTTTATCCATTAATGATGCATTTTCGTTTGGAGTAGACATTCCAGCACCTAAAATTCCAGCTAAATATTGCCCATAAGCAGAAGCTAAGAACCAAAGACCCATCATCATTCCACTTAAATGTTTTGGAGATAATTTTGTCACCATTGATAATCCAATTGGAGAAAGACAAAGTTCTGAAATTGTTACAACGAAATAAGCTAATGCAAATATTTCTAAAGATGATAATCCATTTTCATCTGCAAAAAATCGTAATGTATAGAAGATATAATAAGCTAAGGCTAATACTAAAAATGATAAACCAAATTTAATAACAGTATTCGGTTCTATCTTCTTTTTTGCCATCCATAACCAAACTAATCCTAATAAAGGAGAAAATATAATGACATATAAAGAATTGGCACTATTGTTTACAATATTTGGATCTAATGGAATACTAAATAAAGTTGAGTGTAAATTTTTATTAGCAAATAATGCTAATGATCCTCCTGCTTGCTCAAAAATAGCAAAGAATAAAATTGAAAAGAAAATCATGATAAATGCAGCAATAAATTTGCTTTTATCTTTTGATTCTGGAATTTTATAAAGTTGGAATAAGTAATAAATAATAGCCAAAGGACCAACTGTAAACATGAACATATCTGTGTAAGCAGTATTATGAATCATGATAAAAATTAATGGAATACATACTAATGCCCCAATATATACAGCGATTTCTCTTGTTAATCTCTTCTTTGGTTCCAATTTAGCAATTGGAGAATCTCCGATAGGACCTAATTTATTTTTGATAAACAAGAATAAAACAACTCCAATAATCATTACGATGCCAGCAGCTAAAAAGGCTAAATTCCAACTTACTTGCTTCCCTAAATAAACACAAACAATACCTCCTAGAAATGCTCCAATGTTTATTCCTGAATAAAATAAACCAAAACCAGCATCACGTCGAGGATCACCAGGTTTATATAATTCACCAACCATCGAAGAAATATTTGGTTTAAAGAAACCTGTTCCAATAATACTTAGTGTAATTCCATAATAAAAGAAATGGTGTGGATCAGTTGCAATTAATAAATTTCCTGTAATCATTACTAACCCACCAAAAACTAAAGATTTTTTGAATCCTAAGATTTTGTCAGCAAAAATACCACCAACAAAAGTAAAGGCGTATACAAAAGCTTGGATTGCTCCATATTTCAAATTAGACTCTGAGTCTGTTAAACCCAACATATCCACCATAAAAATGGCAAGAACTCCTCTCATTCCGTAAAAGCAAAAACGCTCCCACATTTCTACCATGAACAAATACCAAAGTTGTGTAGGATATTTTCCTTCAAAATTTTGAATCTGTTCTAACGTTAATTTTTGACTCATAATTTACTTAACTAAATGCTATGTTATCTTTAAGATTTTATTAGCAATCAACGAAAATAAAAAAAACCTCTGACAATGAAAGGTTTTTTTTTAGATAATCAACGTTTTTTATCAATTTTTAGCCTAGAACCTATTTATTTTTGGCATAATTTAATAAATTTAATTAAAATATTATACTGTTCAATTTCTTTTATACTTGATGATAAATCGAATGTAATAAATAGAAGCTTTTTATTTCATCAACTTCAAAAAATGCTTTTTTCCATTCATTTAATTGTAATACAAGTTTATTCTCTTCCATAATATATTTACCTATATATATATCATCGTCTGTAATGTATAAACCAAATTTATTTGTAATCAAATGTAATTTTTCAATTTCTAAATGTTCAAAAAATAAAATAGCATTTTCATTGTATTCAAAATCTATTGGAGTTGAGATATTAGAATTATATTCTAAAGCTATAAACTGATTTGGATTATAGGTCGGAAAAAAAATTGTAGGATAATTTTCTATATTAATTAATAGATTCTTTTTGGCTTGAATTGTTTCTCTAGATAAAAATGGAATTGAGCTCAAATTTTTAACATTTCGGATCGATTCTGATTCCTCAAAATAATTGTCGAAATGCAAAATTTCATTCACAGTCAAATTTTTCTGAATTAAGTGTTGTACAGGTATGCTAAAATAATTAGCAATTTTCAAAATAGTTTCAATTTTGGGTTCTGCACGCTTTTCTTCATAAGAAGATATATTCCCTCTTGTAACTTCAAATAGGTCAGCGAAAGATTGCTGAGTTAAATTCTTAACTTGTCTTAATTTCTTTATGTTTTCACCTATTTTTGTCATTATTCAAAATTTTAACATTTTAATTTGCTAATATATTTAGCAAATTGTTTAATTTTATAGAGCAAATTACAAAAACAACTATAAAACACAAAATGAATTATTTTTCTAAAATCGAAAGTTTCATACAAAGTATTGATTATACAATAACTTATAAAAATGAAAATGAAGGTGTGTTTATGATTGAAAATTTAGAAGATGGAGTACAAAATTTAATTGTTGGTGTAGCTCCTCCTATTTTAATCTTTGAACAATATCTTTTTACACTAAAAAACAATAATGTTGAAACACTTAAAGCTCTTTTGATGAAAAATAGAGATATTATTCATGGAGGTTTTGCTTTAACAGAGGATGGTAAAAAAGTAATTTATCGTTATGCTCTTCAAATCTCTAATCTTGATTTGAATGAATTTGAAGCTACGTTAAATTCTTTGAGTTTGTTGATGAGTGAATATTCTACTCAGTTAATTGAATTTTCTAAACAATAAAAAAAGACATTATGAATATTTTTAAAAGAATCTTTAGAATAGGGCAAGCGGAAATACATTCGGTTGTTGAAAAAATGGAAGAACCTGTTAAAATGACAGAACAAGGGATAAGAGAAATGAGAGAAGACCTTAATCAATCCCTTGAAGCTTACGCAAAAGTAAAAGCAACCGCAATAAGAACAAATAACTTAATTGATACAAAAAATAAAGATGCTAAAGAATATGAAGAAAAAGCAATTCTATTACTAAAAAAAGCAAATGAAAATTCTATTGATGTAAATCAGGCTGAAAATTTAGCCAAAGAAGCATTAGGTTATAAAAAACAATTGTTAGATGAAGTTGAAGAACTATCTGTTCAATTAACTGTTCATGAAAAATCGACTGAAGAGTTACAGAAAAGTATAGAAGTTCTAAAATTCAATATTAATAAATGGGAGAATGAACTTGCCACATTGAAAGCAAGAGCAAAAGTAGCTAATGCAACAAAATTGGTAAATAAACAAATGGCAAAAATAGACGCTAACAGTACAATAAGTATGTTAGAACGTATGAAAACAAAAGTTGAAGAAGACGAAGCATTAGCACAAGCTTATGGTGATTTAGCAAAAAATGATAAATCTGCTGATGATAAGATTAACCAATTTATTAAAGAAGATTATTTACAATCGGAATTAGACACGTTAAAAAATAAATTGGCGAATGAAGAAAAAATTTGAATATAAAACAATGAAGTTTATACCTAGCGGTACGTTTAGTATAAAATTCGACCTAAAAGAAATTGACAAAACACTAAATGAAATGGGAAATGAAGGTTGGGAATTAATTTCTGTTCAGGACTTTAGTCAAATGGGAACCATTTCTTATTTTCATTACACTTTCAAACGTGAAATCTAAATTTTTATACAATTAGAATAGTATGCAAGAAATATTTAATTTACTTTTTCATCCATTACCAAATGGAATAATGACAATTTTAATGGGATTTTCTTTATTCTATTGGATTTTTCAACTTCTTTTAGGTGATGGTGTTGATTTTGATACCGATGCAGATATTCATCTTGGTGATGTCCCTGATGCTGATGCATCTTCAGACATTGATGCTGATAAAGATTTTGATACTGACATTCACCATGAACCTTCATTTTTTTCCAAATGTTTAGAATTTATTAATGTTGGTAAAGTTCCATTAATGGTTCTTGTTACAGTTTTTAAATTTATAAGCTGGGTTATTACCATTATAACAACAACTATTTTTGGATTAGCAACATTAGGAAACTGGTCTGTTTTAATTTTGATTCCAATTTTTTTAATTGTTTTTATATTAATGCATTGGATTTCTAAACCTCTTGTAAAAATGTTTATTCAACTTGGATACAAAGGTGAAGAAAAAATTGATTTTTTGGGACGAGTAGGAACAATGAAATCTACAATAGAAAATGATAAAATAGGTTCAGCTGAATTTATAATAGGAGAAGATATATATACATTAAATATAATAAGTGATGATGGTAGTAAAGTTTCTTTTGGAGAAACAGTTGTCATTACAGACTGTATAGATACTAAATATTTTTACAAAGTAAAAAAACAAATAACATTATATAATTTTTAATAAACCTAACAAATAGTAAATGACAAATTTTATTCTTTTAGCAGTAGGTGTGATTATTTTTATAATTGTCGCTTTCTTAGTAGTTTTAAGTATTTTCTATAAAAAAATACCTCAAGGAAAAGCTATCGTAAGAACTGGTGTAGGAGGTTCTCATGTTGCTTTTAATAAAGGAATGTATGTTATTCCTGTATTTCATAAAATGGAAATAATGGATATTTCTGTAAAAAAAATAGAAATTGCTCGTCAGCAAAATGACGGACTAATTTGTAAAGATAATATTCGTGCTGATATAAAAGTAGCATTCTTTGTTCGTGTTAATAAATCTGTTGCTGATGTAATTAATGTTGCTCAGAATTTAGGATGTGACCGTGCAAGTGAACCAGAAACTTTAAAAAGTATTTTCGAAGCTAAATTTTCTGAAGCATTAAAAACTGTAGGAAAAAAGTTCGATTTTATAGAATTATATGAAGCTCGTAGAGAATTTAGAGATGAAATTTTAAATATTATTGGAACAGATTTAAATGGTTATATTTTAGATGATTGTGCAATTGATTATCTTGAACAAACTGAACTTAAATTTTTAAGTGCCGATAATATATTAGATTCTGAAGGGATTAAAAAAATTACAGAATTAACTGCTCAACAAAATATGAATGCTAACCTTATTCGTAGAGAAGAAGAAAAAGTAATTAAAAAGCAAAATGTTGAAGCAAGAGAAGCTATTCTTGAATTGGATAGACAATTAGCAGAAAAAGAAGAACGTCAACGTAGAGAAATAGAAAATATTAAGGCTCGTGAAGAAGCTGAAATTTCTAAAGTTAGAGAAGAAGAGCGCTTAAAAGCCGAAACTGTTCGTATAACAACTGAAGAACAATTGGCAATACAAGAAGAAAATAAATTACGTCAGATTATTATTGCAGAAAAAAATAAAATTAGAACTAATGCAATAGAAACTGAACGTGTTGAAAAAGACAGAGCTCTGGAGCAAACTGAAAGAGAACGAATTGTAACTCTTGCACAAATAGACAAAGAACGTTCTATAGAGGTTGAGAAAAAGAATATACAAGGAGTTATAAAAGAACGTGTTTTACTTGAAAAGGGAGTTGTAGAAGAGCAACAAGGAGTAAAAGATGTTGAAGTATTTAGAGAAGTTGAACGTAAGAAACAAGCTGGAATTATTGCTGCATCTCAAGAAGCCGAAGAACGTTTAATTGAAACTGTAAAAGCTGCTGAAGCTGCTAAAATAGCGTCTGAACAGGAGGCTGCACGAAAAGTAATTGAGGCTGATGCAGAAAAACAAGTTGCCGAAAGAAAAGCACAAGAAATGTTGATTGATGCTGAAGCGAAAAAAGAAGCATCTTCTAAAGAAGCAGAAGCTAGAAAAATTATTGCAGAAGCACAAGCAAAAGAAGAAGCGGCATTAGGTTTATCTGAAGCTGAGGTTATGATTGCTAAAGCTGAAGCTGAAGAAAAACAAGGGACTGTTGAAGCTAACGTAATTGAGAAAAAAGCAGAGGCTTTACGAAAAGAAGGTTTAGCACAGGCCGAAATTGTAAGAGAAAAAGCATTAGCAGAAGCTAAAGGTATTGAAGAAAAAGCTGCTGCAATGAAACAATTGGACGGTGTTGGTAAAGAACATGAGGAATTCAAATTAAAATTACAAAAGGAAAAAGATATTGAATTGGCTCATATCAATATTCAAAAAGATATTGCTGGTGCACAAGCTGAAGTTTTATCACATGCACTGAAATCTGCGAAAATTGATATTGTTGGTGGAGAAACTATGTTCTTCGAAAACATTGTAAAACAGGTTTCTAATGCAAAAGGATTTGACCATTTAATTAATAATTCTACACATGCAACAGATATAAAAAATGCATTATTAGATGGTGATGAGAACACTAACTTATCAGGGAAAATTAAAGGATTAGCCGAAAAATATGGTATTTCGTCTAATGATATAAAAAATCTTACAATTACAGCTGCTTTAATTAAGTTACAACAAGCTGCTACTGCATCTGGTAATACAGAAGATAAAGGTTTTATTAATTCTTTGTTTGGAATTGCAAATCAATTAGGTATATCGAATAAAGTTATAAACTAAGTTAGATTTACAGAGTACGAATTGCGACAGGGATTGTAGTGAAAATCCTTTTTTGATTGGATATATTTTCGACATTAGCTTAATAACTAATCTAAAAATATTGCAACGGAAAGCCCGCCCGGTCGCCCAAATAAATAATTATAACGAGTGTTTAATTTGATATTATAAACTCTTATTTAACATTGATTAAATGCAAGAAAATAAAGAAACGAAAACAAATGAAACTTTAGATTCTGGTGCGTACGAAATTATAAGAAAGCGACTTCTTTCACAAAAGGAAGTGCTTTCTCATAAGGTATCACAATTAAATAATGCTAGAAAGGAAGTTTTTAATTCGACGAATTTCGAGTTAAAAGCCAATCAACGCATTACAACTGAAAATGCTTGTGTTGCAAGAGGAATTATAGCATTTGATACCCTTTGTATTTTTGGTTACAATGTGCATTTTGGATTAAGAACATCAACACAATTAAGTGATGTTTTTAGTATCTATCTGTTCGAGGATAATCAATTTATACTTCAGAATTTAGAGTTAATAGATGATGAAAATTTTATATCAGATTTTCAGAATTTATATAAATATTACAGAGATTCTATTTTTTCTAGGTTTAGAAAAACAGAGAATTATTTGTACATGATTTTCCAGACAAGCAAAAATGCACAAGATTTGAAAGCATTTAAATGGCTTATAAAAGATGGAAAATTAATTTATCAGGATGACCGTAGTATACATGAGGTAAAAGATAATCCTCAGTTCGATTTCGAATGGCAAAAAACTACTTTAGAAGATAGAAGATTAGGTAAATTTCCGCATATCTCTATTTTAGATAAAGTGTTTATTGAGGCTACTGGTGGAGATATTACATTTAAAATTGAAGATAATACTGATTCAGGTAAAGGTATTTACACTGAAAAGGTTGTGAATGCTGACCAACAGCTGGATGATGCTGAGTATTATTTTGCTGATTTGGGAAATTTGATAGCTATAAAAATAAAACCTTTTCAGGAAGATTTTAGGGCTTTTATTTATAATGTACGCACCAAAGAGGTTGTTAACATTCCTGCATTGTTGGATGCAGCAATCTCTCTTCCAGATAATCAAGGATTAATATTCTCTAATGGTTATTATTTACAAAATGGAACCTACCATATTTTTGATAACAAGTTAGATGATGTAAAATTTTTGAGACAATTAACTTCTCCCAATGGAGAAGATTTTATGTATTTTTTTACACACGAGGAAACAAATACATGTATTTTATTGTCTTACAATATTATTCAGCAAAATGTTGAAACACCTATTGTTTGTAATGGTTTTACAATTTTTAAAGATGGTAGTTTAATTTATTTTAGAACAGAAGAAGAGGCTACTCGACATCATCAAGTTCAGATTTGGGATACGCCCTATGTCGAGGTTTTAATAGAGAATCAAGAAAAACTAAACGACCCTTTATACAAAATAGGAAACAAGGACATTGTGAAAGCAATGGCAGAAGCTCAGGAAGTTGTTTTATTAATAAACAAAGAAGATTCTTACGAAGGACTTTATGAAGATATTGTAAAAAAAGCAAACAATATTATTGATAGTTATTTCTGGATTAATTCTTCTGACACTTTCAATTTAGCCGAACCACTTGAACAAATAAAACAAGTTGCAAATACTGCAATTGATGAGTTTGCAAAAGTACAAGTTCAGAAAAAATTTGCTGAAGAGTCTATTGCTAAGGTTGAAGAGAGGATTGAAGAATTTTTCTTTAGAGTAAATACGACTACTTATGACCAACTGGATTTATTGGTTGAACATTTAGCACTTGCAAGAAAATTTCAGGGAGAAGTAATTGAATTGAAATCTATTCGATATATTGATTTGAATAGAGTACAAAATGAAGAAGAGCAATTGTCAGAAGTAAATAAAAATTTGTCTGAAAAAACGATTGAATTTTTATTACTTGACGAAGCCTTGGTTCCTTACGAGGAAAAAGTTAATGAACAAAAAGAAGCTGTTGCAACAATACAAAAGGTTGTAGAAGCAAAAGAAATTGAAGAGGCTTGTTCTAAGATTGCTTCTGAATTGGAATTACTGATTGATATTCTGAATAGTTTAAAAATTGATGATGCAACACAAACAACGAGAATTATTGAGAAAATATCGCTGATATTTGCCTCTTTAAATGAAGTACGTGCACAATTAACTAGACAAACAAATGCACTGAAAAGTAAAGAGTCTGTTGCAGAATTTTCGGCACAAATGACTTTGTTGGAACAAAGTGTTGTAAATTTTTTGGAATTATCTACCACAGTTGAAAAAACAGATGAATATTCAACAAAAATTATTGTTCAGCTAGAAGAATTAGAAAGTAAATTTTCTGATTTTGATGAATTTATTCTAAAAATTGCAGATAAGCGAGATGAAATAATAAAAGCCTTTAATGCAAAAAGAGAACAATTAGTAGAACAGATTAATAAACGTTCAAATTCATTGGAACAAATTGGTTTACGTGTTCTAAAAAATATAGAGAATAAAGCAACTACATTTGCAACGAGAGAAGATGTGAATGTTTTTTATTCTTCGGATTTGATGATTGATAAAGTTCGACAGTTAATCCATGAATTAAAAGAATTAAATGACGTTTCTAAAGCAGAAAATCTTGAAAATTTATTAAAAAAATCGCAAGAAGATACGTTACGTATTCTACGAGATAAAACTGAACTTTTTATAGATGGTAAAAATATTATTGCATTAGGTAAAAATAAATTTTCTGTAAATCAACAACAGCTTAGTTTAACCCTACTGAATAGAAACAATGAATTGTTTTTTCATTTGACAGGAACAAGTTTTTATCAGAAAGTAAAAAATGAAGAAATTTACCATTTTCAGTCAATTTGGAATCAGGAATTAATTTCAGAAAACCAATCTGTATATCGTGCTGAATATTTAGCTTATCAAGCATTTATGGCAAGAAACACAAATGGATTTATTGCTGAATCTTGGATAAATCAGGTCATTGAACAAAATTATACTGAGGGCTATATAAAAGGAGTTCATAATTTTGATGCTCTACAAATATTTAACTGTTTGAATGAGCTTTCTAATCATTTGGATTTATTACAATTTGATGTAAAAACAAGAACAACAGCTCAGTTATTTTGGCATTCTATTACCGAAAATGAGCAAAAGAAAATAGAAGGTATGCTAGTTTCTACATCTGTTATTCTGAAAAAATTCCCTCATTCCAATCAATTTGATAATGTAATTTCCTATATTAAAGAATTATATAACAATTGGCAAACAGATTGGAATAAAGAACATATAAAAAGTGAAAATATAGCGAATTATATTTTCAAAACATTTACTCAGTACAATGCTTTTTCTATGAATAAAAAGGCAGAAGATTTTAAAAAAAGTTTCCTTGCTGATGTAAATAAAAGTCAGTTTGCAAAAGATTTTGATGCCTTAATTGAGGATGAATTATTCTCATGGACAGAAAAATTCTATTTGATAGAAAATTGGGTTGTTGCTTATTTGGATGAAAACAATATTGAAAAATCAATAACCAAAGAAGTAGTTGCTGAGATTATTTTATTAGTATTGTTTAAAAAAGATAAGTACCATTTTATTACTTGTGATTCAAATTTTACGATTGAAAATTTAAAAGGAAATCATCATGTTATAAAAGATGGTATTTATCATCAAACTTTTCACCAATTTATTGAGAGATTAGATTTATTTACACTGTACGATGTTCCTAATTTTAAAAATTTTCAGTCTATAAAAGAACAATTGGTTAAAAATTATGAAAGAGAACTAAAAATAAATGAATTAGAACCGAAAGTACTTTCCTCATTTGTTCGTAATAAATTAATTAACGATGTTTATTTCCCACTTATAGGAAATAACTTAGCAAAACAATTAGGTACAGCAGGCGACACAAAGCGTACAGCCAGAATGGGAATGTTGTTGCTAATTTCTCCTCCTGGTTATGGTAAAACTACCTTGATGGAATATTTGGCAAAAACAATGGGCTTACATTTTGTAAAAGTAAATGGACCAACAATAGGACATTCTATTACATCGATAGACCCTTTTGAGGCTAAAACTTCTGGAGAAAGAGAGGAATTGAAAAAGATAAACCTATCTTTTGAAATGGCTGATAATGTTATGCTTTACTTGGACGATATACAACATCTTAGTGCAGAATTTTTACAGAAATTTATTTCTTTGGCAGATGGTCAACGAAAAATTGATGGAATTTTTGACGGAGAAAGTAAAACATACGATTTACGTGGAAAACGTTTTTGTATTGTAATGGCCGGAAATCCATATACAGAAAGTGGTTCCAAATTTCAGATTCCAGATATGCTTTCCAATCGTGCCGATGTCTATAATTTAGGAGATGTGATTGGTGATACAGCAGATTTATTTAATTTGAGTTTAATTGAAAATGCTACTGGAGACAATATTTACTTAGATGCTATAGCATCAAAAAGTAGAGACGATTTTTATAATATTTTAAATAATGTTGTTCATAATATCGAACAAATTCCTGATTTGGAAGGGAATTATCTGAAACAGGAAATAGATGATTTTATAGCTGTTTTAAAACATACTATAAAAATAAGAGATATTGTAATTAAGGTTAATCAGAATTATATACAAAGTGCAGCAATGCAAGATGATTATAGAACCGAACCTCCTTTTAAATTACAAGGTTCTTATAGAAATATGTCGAAATTAATTTCTAGAGTTGTACCAATGATGAATACCAACGAGATAGATGAAGTTATCTTGACTCATTACGAAAGTGAATCTCAGACTTTGACTGCCGACACAGAATCAAATCTATTAAAATTAAAAGAAATTGCCGGTTTATTGACCAACGATGAAAAACAACGATTACTATTTATTAGAGAATCTTTTGTAAAAAACAATAAACATGGAGGTCTTAATAAAGATGATAAAGTAATGGCTCAGTTAATTGAATTCAACGAAAATTTGGAAGGAATTATAAAAGCTATTAGGAAGAATTAAAAGAATTAGGCTCACCATTTTGGTGAGTCTTTTTTTATTAAAATTAAAATAATAAAGTTGTTTAAACTTTATAATAAACTCCACTACAACTATAGTGAATTTATTATTATATTCTAATTATATCAGATTTATTAAAATTATATTTTTTATCAAGAGAAATAATCACTTGATCAATCTCTATAATGAAGTTTTTATATTTCCTATATTTAAAATAATCTAAAGGATTTTGTTCATTATCTTTTTGTAAATAAAAATGTTGAACAGTGCCATTTTCAAAATAAATATAATAATCTATTTCTGTCGTAGGCATATTTAAATATGTATTTTTATTTACAACAATTTCAATATTTTTGGATTTTTCATTTATATTATTATCATAATATAAATCAGTAAGTTTCATGATGTTTTTTTCACTTATTTTAAAATAATTGTTAGAAATATTATCATAATTTTCAACAATTAATTTACCTTCTATTAAGTAATAAGAATAAATACCTTTATTATAAATAACGACTATTTCTTTTATAGATGTATTCTGTTGATTTTTATTATCTATTTTTGAAGAACAAGAAAAAAGAATGATAAAAGATATAAAGAATAATATTTTCATAAGATTATCAAATGTTTATAAATTTAGTAAGATTTTTCAAGAATATTATTTAGGATAAGGTTTTATAAATTTATTAAAAAATCAGGCTTCTTGTTTTAAGCCATATCACATTACTTGGTAAAAAATTTCCACTAGTAATAGTTGCAGAAACTTTATAATAAACCCCACTATATAAGATTATAGTGAGATTTAGTTTTTCATTAATTAAATATAATAAATTCTACCATCTTCAATGAATTTTTGAAGCGTTCCTATTTTTACAAATGCTTCTATTTCTTGTTTTAAATTTTCCTCTTCAATATAAATATTGAAATAAATTTTAATAAATGTATATAGTTTTCATATTGAAAATTCAAATTTAAAATCCTTTCCATAATTTACAATGTCGTAATCACAAATTATATTATTTTGAATAATTTCACATCCTCCTCCATGAAAATGATATTTAATTTTAATATCATCATATATTTTCTTTATTAAAGTTAAATCAAAAATATGTTCATTTTCAAAATCATCAATTAAATTTACAATCATCAAATATATCTATATTAATTTCTCAATTTTATCGTTATTAATCAAACAATATCGAAGTGTTTACAGTTTAAAATAGAAATTTTATGACAAAATATAGGACTATAGGATTCCTTGTTATTCTTTATTTTATTATTATAAATAGCGTCCCATTTCTTCTTCCTCATGGAGGAATTGGAGGAGATTTTCCACTTTATATAAAAATAGCAAAAGATTTACCAGAAATTAATAATAACCTATTTCCTATTGGTTTTCCATTTTTCTTAAGAATTTTTGAAACACTAACATCAGAATATTTTTATAGTTCTCTTCTTTTAAAAAGTACTTGTTTTATTTTTATTATATTTTTTTCCTACAAAAAGAAGTTCTATTTCATAGAAACTGTATTTGTAATGATGATAAAATCTTCTATTTGGGTTTTTATTCATCAAGGTTCTGAGTATATTACATTACCTTTTTTGTATTTGTACATTTATGTTTTGCATCAATATTTCAATGGAGCTTTAAAACCTAATAAATTTCTGATATATAGTACTATTTTAGGGTTTATTTTATGTACTATTCGTTATGCTAATGTCTTTATATTTATAAGTATATTACCTTTTATAATTTATTATTGGAAAAAATTTAATACTTATAGAAAAACATTATTTACATCAACCGTATTAATTGGTATTTCTTTTTTTCTTTATTTACTATACAATTACGTAATTATAGGTTCTTTAGCAGGAGAAAATAACCGAGTAAATGATGAATTGGATACATTTTGGTTTGATACGTATGTTGATTTTATTGGTATTATTAACTTATCGAATCCATTTTTCTATTTAAAAACATTCGAATATTCATCTACTATAAAATTGATTATATCTCTTCTATTTATTTTCGTCGATTTAATTTTATGGAGATATTGTTGGAAAGTAATAAAAAACAAACAAAATGTATTTGTAACATTCTTACTATTTATTGCAATTGTAAATGCACTATTTACTTTTTTTGCAGCAATGTTTCAAGGAATAGAACCTCTTGGAATAAGATTATTATTTAGTTCATCTTATTTATTTTGGTTCGCTTTAGTTATTTTAATTAGAGAGAATAAGCTTTTATCTGATAAATTATTAGTTACATTCTGTTTGTTTAGCTTAATTTTTAATGTATTAATAATTGTAAAAAATCCGATAAATTTTATCGCCTATAAAAATAATATTGAAGAATTTATTGACCATAAAAAAATAAAGCCTCTTTATTATTTTGATGATGATAAAAAAGTTGAAGAAACAATCTATAAAATACCTTTTACGTCAAAAACATTTCAATATATACATGAAAACAGACAACCAGATTTTATATACCAAGCTATTTTGAATAGTATTAATCCTTCGATTATTTATTTAAGGGATAATCCAAAAAATATCAATTCTCAAAATATTATATATAGTTCTCAACTCAACGAATATATTGAACATAAAAAATCCCATTAGTTAAGAATAATGGGATTTTTTTATGATTTATATAGATTTAATTGTAAAACCTAATGTTTTCCAATCTTCCCAAAAAGTTGGGTACGATTTTTCAACAACCATTTCATTATTTATTCTAATAGGATAAATTTGTGCCAATGGTGCCATACACATTGCCATACGATGATCGTTGTAGGTTTCTAATGTAGGAATTTCCTTGTACTCGTTATATCCATCAATAGACAAAGAATCATCTGTAATTGTAATGATTGCACCAAATTTCTCTAATTCATTCTTTAGAGCAACTAAACGATCAGTTTCTTTAATCTTTAATGTTTCCAAGCCTGTTAAAACACATTTTACTTTTAGTCCAACACATGTTGCAGCAATAGTTTGTGCAATATCAGGAGTGTTAATAAGATTTAATTGTATCGTATCTTTTAAAACAAATTCTTTGTTATTCTTTAAAGTTAATATTCCATTATTAAATACAGAACTTACCCCAAAATTATCAGCATAAATACGTTGTAAAGCTGAATCTCCTTGTAAAGAATTTTCAAAATACGTAGAAATTTCAATCGCAGAATTTTCAGACAAAGCAATCAAACTATAATAATAAGAAGCCGAACTCCAATCAGACTCAACTTGTAATTCTTGATGGTTAATTGTTGCTGCAAAAGGAACAGAAATTTTATTTCCTTCAAAAATAGCTTCTATCCCAACTTTATTCAATAATTCAATAGTCATTTGTATATAAGGAACAGAAATTATTTTCCCATCTAAATTTATTGTCAAACCATTTTCCATTTTAGTTCCAATCAAGCATAAAGCTGTAATATATTGAGAACTGATATTTGATGGAATTGTAATCGTATTTTTACTTAATTTCGCCCCCTTAATAGTTAATGGAGGATAACCTTCATTTTCTTGATAAGAAATTTTTGCTCCCAATTCATTCAACGCATCCACTAAAACTTTAATAGGTCGCTGTTTCATACGTGCAGAACCAGTCAATGTAACCGTTCTATTTTCCTGTATAGAAAAATAGGCTGTAAGAAATCGCATTGCAGTACCAGCATGATGTATATCTATCAACTCTGTTGTATTAGCAAGTGCTTTTTGCATTAACTGAGAATCTTCAGAATTCGAAATATTTTCCAATGTCAATGCATTATCAAACAATTTGTTTAAAAGCAACAAACGATTACTTTCACTTTTAGATCCTGTAATAGCTAATTTATTATTTATAGGTGATTGTAAAGCTGAAATTTCAATCATGTATTTTATTTTAATTTATCATTATTTTGATGACGATTGTGGTCGCGTTTTGTTTTGTAATCTAACTTTTTATAGAAAGCAGACTCCAAATCAACTCCAGTTTGGTTAGCAAGACAAAGTGCTACAAAAATCACATCAGCTAATTCCTCCCCTAAATCTTTATTTTTATCTGATTCTTTTTCTGATTGTTCACCATAACGACGAGCAATAATACGAGCAACTTCACCAACTTCTTCAGTCAATTGTGCCATATTTGTCAATTCATTAAAGTAACGAACACCATGTTCTTTTATCCAATTGTCAACATCTAATTGTGCTTGTTTAAGGCTCATTTTTCAAGTATTATAATATAATTAATTGTAAAAGTACAAATAAATGAATTTAATTGATGTTGTATTTCCTCTTAAACTTTACTTAGATATTATTTGGGGCGTTCCCTTCGGTCGGGCCATTTGCTCTATCTTTTTACTAAAAATTTTGACGGTGTTCAATTTTAAGTAAAAAGGATGCCGCTGCTGTCCCTAACGCAAGTTGTTGTTTAATGATAATATATTGTTGAGAATAAAATAATATAAATAAATCAAAAAAATATTTGTTTTATTAGAAAATCATTGTAATTTAGTGTCAAATAATGAAAAGAAATAGTTTAAATACAATTATTATTACGATTACCTTTAGTGAAAACACTTAGGGGGATCTTTTATGTATTTTAAACAAAATCGTATTATGAAAAGCATCTTCTCTTAAAAAGAAGATGCTTTTTTTATGTTTAAAAATTAATTTATGAAAATCTTAAAATTTGGAGGAACTTCTGTAGCTTCAGTACAAAGTCTTCAGTCAGTAATTGGAATTGTTCAAAAGGAAAAAGCAAATAATACATCAATTGTAATAGTAACCTCTGCTATTGGAGGAATGACCAATTTATTAATTAAAATGGCTGAAGATTCTGCTCATGGTAATTTTGATGAAAATGATTTAGTGAAATTTCAAAATAAGCATTTTGAAATTATTAAATCATTGGTAGAAATTACAGCTCAAAATCCTATCATAACTCAATTAAAATTATTGATGAACGAGTTAGAGGATTTGTTGCAAGGAGTTACTGTTCTAAGAGAACTAAGTTTTCAAACAAAAGATTTAATCATAAGTTACGGAGAACGTTGCAGTACTTTATTACTTACAAAAATATTAAATCAATACGTTGGCGAGGCAGAAGCTGTTAACTCTTCAAGCTATATTATAACTGATAGTTATTTTGGACAAGCTAATGTAGATGAAAAAGTATCATTTAAAAATATTAAAGAATTAGTAGAAAGCAAACCGAATAAACTATTAGTTTTTGCTGGTTTTATTGCCGGAAATAAAGAAGGCAGAGTTACAACTTTAGGTCGTGGAGGTTCAGATTATACAGCAGCTTTATTAGCAGCGGCATTAGATGCAGAAGTTATAGAAATTTGGACAGATGTAAATGGTATGATGACTGCCGATCCACGTTTAGTGAAAAAAGCATTTTCTCTACATAATCTATCGTATACAGAAGCAATGGAATTGTCGTATTTTGGAGCTAAAGTAATTTATCCTCCAACAATGTCACCTGCTTTCAAGCGTAAAATTCCTATTGTCATTAAGAATACTTTTCAATCAGATTTTAAAGGAACAAGAATACAATTCGAATCAGAAAAAACATCTTATCCTATCAAGGGAATTTCTTCTATAAAAGATGTTTCATTGGTTAATGTAAAAGGAAGTGGATTAGTAGGTAAATTAGGTTTTAGTGGAAGATTATTTTCATTATTAGCCAAACAAAATATTAATATTATTCTTATTACTCAATCATCATCAGAGCACAGTATCACTTTAGCTGTAAAACATGATGAGGTTGATAAAGCAAAAGAATTGATTGATGAAGAATTTGAATTAGAAATTCAAGCAAAATTATTAGAACCTGTAGAAGTGGAAAATAATTTAGGGATTATTGCAATTGTAGGAGAAAACATGAAACAAACTGTTGGTGTTTCTGGAAAATTATTTTATGCATTGGGACGAAACGGAATTAATGTAAGAGCAATTGCGCAAGGTTCTTCTGAATATAATATTTCTGTTGTGATAAAAGAAGACGATTTATCAAAATCGTTAAATGCAGTGCATGATGCATTTTTTAATCATTTAAATAAAACAATTCATGTATTCAATGTTGGTGTAGGGAATATTGGAGCAACTTTCTTAAATCAATTAGAGAAGCAAAAAGAATATTTATCTCAAAATAACGATATTGAAATAAAATTGGTTGGTCTTAGTAATTCTAAGAAAATGGTATTTAACGAACATGGGGTTGATTTATTAAACTGGAAAGATGAGTTAAATAATTCTGAGTTAGAAGCTAATTTGGATGAGTTTATTTCTATAATGGACCATTTTAATTTACCTAATTGTGTATTTGTAGATAATACAGCAAGTTCAACTTTACCAAAATACTATAAACAAATTTTTGAAAGTAGTATTTCTGTTGTTACATGTAATAAAATAGCCAACTCATCTTCGTATAAAGAATATGCAGAATTGAAGCAAACAGCTCGTAAATATGGAATAGATTTCCTTTACGAAACAAATGTAGGTGCAGGTTTACCAATTGTAAGTGTATTAAAAGATTTACAAATGAGTGGTGATAGATTATTGAAAATTGAAGCAATTTTATCTGGAACAATCTCTTATATTTTTAATCATTTTAAAGGTGAAGTTACGTTTGCTGAAGTTGTTAAAAATGCGCAAGAATTAGGATATACAGAGCCAGATCCAAGAGATGATTTAAGTGGAGTAGATTTCATGAGAAAAATGCTAATACTTGCTCGTGATGCAGGATATCAAATAGAGGCTGAAGATGTAACAATTGATTCTATTTTACCGAAATCTTGTTTAGAAGCTCCTTCTGTTGAAGATTTTTATCAATCTTTAGTTGATGAAAACGAATATTTCGAATCAATAAAGTTGAAAGCTGAAAGTGAGCAAAAAGTAATTCGTTATATCGGTGTTTTAGAGGATGGGAAAATTACAATTTCTTTAGAGTTAGTTGATGCTCAACATCCTTTTTATTCATTGTCAGGAAGTGATAACATCATTTCTTTCACAACAGAAAGATACAAAGAAAGACCTTTAGTTGTTAAAGGACCTGGTGCAGGAGCTGAAGTTACAGCAGGAGGTGTATTTGCTGATTTAGTTAATTTAAGTTCAATACGATAAAATATAATAATGTTTCAAGTTTTAGATAAAATAGAAGAAAAATTAGATTCAAATAAATTTTTAGATCAAGTTCATGTTTTTGCTCCTGCAACGGTAGCTAATATGATTTGTGGTTATGATATTCTTGGTTTTGCTGTAGATTATCCAGGAGATGAGGTTATCATGAAAAGAACAGAATCTTTAGGTATAGAAATTCTAAAAATTACAGGAGATGAAGGTAAATTACCTTTAGATGTTCAAAAAAATACAGTTTCTCATTCTGTATGGCAATTATTATGTGATTTAGGTTTAGACAAATCATTTGGTTTATCTATTGAGCTGCATAAAAAAATGCCAATAGGAAGTGGATTAGGTTCTAGTGCTGCAAGTACTGTAGCAGGTATTTTTGCATTAAATGAATTATTAGGAAATCCATTAACTAAACATGAGTTGCTTCCTTATTGTATGGAAGGAGAAAGACTTGCTTGTGGTTCTGCTCATGCAGATAATGTAGGTCCTTCTTTGTTCGGAGGTATTACATTGATTCCTTCAAGCGAACCATTAATTATTCGTTCTTTACCTGTTCCAGAAGATTTATATGCTACTTTAATTTATCCAAAAGTAGAAGTTCCAACGAAAGACGCACGTAAACTTATAAAAGATAAAGTTTCTCTGGATAAAGCTGTAAAACAATGGGGAAATATAGCAAGTTTAATTGCTGCTATTTACGAGAAAGATTACACAGAAATTGGTCGATCTATGCAAGATCATATTATAGAACCAAGTCGATCTTTATTGATTCCATTTTTTGATCAGATGAAAGAAATCTCATTAGATAAAGGAGCTTTAACATTTGGTATTTCAGGTTCTGGTCCAACTGTTATGGCTTTGTCTTATGAGCAAAATATAGCTAAAGATATAGCATCATCAATAGAAGATTTTTTAAAAGATAAACAAATAGAGCATTTATCTTTTGTATCAAAAATAAACAAACAAGGACCTTACGTAAAGAAATAAAAAATGAAATTATATAGCACAAATAATACAGATAATGTAGTAGGTTTTAAGGAAGCAGTTTTTCAATCATTACCAAAAGATAAAGGTTTATATATGCCAATTGAACTTCCTGTAATGAGCGAAGATTGGTTAAATTCATTCCAAAATTCTTCTTTTCAAGAAATTGCTAAAGATGTTTGTTACGAATTGTTGAAAGATGATTTTAGTAAAGATGATTTAGATAAAATTGTGGATGAGGTGATTAGTTTTCCTGCTCCATTAAATTTTTTAGAAAAAGATTTAGCTGTATTAGAATTATTTCACGGTCCATCATTTGCTTTTAAAGATTTTGGTGCTCGTTTTATGAGTAGAGTAATGGCTCATTTTTCTAAAAAAGAAGATCAATTATTAGATGTGCTTGTTGCAACTTCTGGTGATACAGGAGGAGCTGTTGCATTAGGATTTCTAGGAGTTGAAGGAACTCGTGTTACTATTTTATATCCAAAAGGTAAAGTTTCTCCTATACAAGAATTACAATTAACAACTAATGGTAAAAATATACGAGCAATAGAAATAGATGGAACTTTTGATGATTGCCAAGCTTTAGTGAAACAAGCTTTTGTAGATGAAGATTTACAAAGTCAACTAAATTTAACTTCTGCAAATTCTATTAATATTGCTAGATTAATTCCTCAATCTTTTTATTATTTTGAAGCTTTTGCTCATGCAAAAAGAGAAGGATTTGATAAGGTTTCTTTTGTAGTTCCAAGTGGAAATTTTGGTAACATTACAGCAGGAATTTTAGCATATAAAATGGGATTGAAAGTGAAATATTTTATAGCTGCAACCAATGCAAATGATACAGTTCCTCATTTTTTTGGAACGAATGAATATCAGCCTAAACCATCAGTGCAAACTTTATCGAATGCAATGGATGTTGGTAGTCCTAGTAATTGGGTGAGAGTTATGGAGTTTTTTGAAAATGATGTAGATAATCTGAAATCGAAAATTGAATCATTTTCTTATTCTGATAAGGAAACCGTAGAAGCTATAAAACAAATTGATGAAAAATATAATTATATCGCTTGTCCACATACAGCGATTGCTTGGAAGGCTGCAAAAGAATATGAATTAAAGAAAAAGGATGATAAAGAATTAGTTGTCTTTTTATCAACTGCTCATCCATGTAAATTTCCAGAAGTTTTCTCGAAAGAAATTCGCTCTAAAATAAGTAATCCTGATGCTGTAAAACAATTAGATGAAAATAATTCACAGAAAGTAGCTATGGAAAATAATTTTGAGGAGTTGAAATTATGGTTGCTAGATAATATTTAGTGCAAAATGGATTGAAGTGTAAATCCTTTTATAATTATATGCAATGAACAATTATAAAAGATTGCAACGGAAAGCCAGTCCCGGAGGGTTTGCCCAAATAAATTATAAATATATTGAGTTGCTTAAATATCAATAAAAAAAATGCCTTTCATAAGAGAGGCATTTTTTATTCTATTTTAATTGAGGATTAATCTTCAGTAAATAATTCAGCTTCATCAGCAGGATTATCAACAGAAGGTTTTCCATCAATAGGTTCACCTTTTATTGCTGCAACAATTTTAGCTTCAATTTCTTCTGCTAATTCAGGATTATCTTTTAATACTTCTTTTACAGCATCACGACCTTGACCTAATTTGCTATCATTGTAAGAATACCAAGAACCAGATTTGTTAACAATTCCTTTCTCAACACCCATGTCTAGTACTTCACCAACTTTAGAAATACCTTCACCGTACATAATATCAAATTCTGCTTGGCGGAATGGAGGAGCAACTTTGTTCTTAACAACTTTTACTTTGGCATGATTTCCTATTACTTCATCACCACTTTTTATTTGTGTAGCACGACGAATATCTAAACGAACAGAAGCATAGAATTTTAAGGCATTACCACCAGTTGTTGTTTCTGGATTACCAAACATAACTCCAATTTTTTCACGTAATTGGTTGATGAAAATTGCTGTACATTTTGTTTTATTGATTGTACCAGTTAATTTTCTTAATGCTTGAGACATTAAACGAGCCTGTAATCCCATTCTAGAATCTCCCATTTCTCCTTCGATTTCAGCTTTTGGAGTTAATGCAGCAACAGAGTCGATAACGATAATATCTATTGCACCAGAACGGATTAAATTATCTGCAATCTCTAAAGCTTGTTCACCATTGTCCGGTTGAGAAATAATTAAATTTTCTACATCAACACCTAATTTAGCTGCATAAAAACGGTCAAAAGCGTGTTCTGCATCAACAAAAGCAGCAATTCCTCCAGCTTTTTGAGCTTCTGCAATAGCGTGAAGAGTTAAGGTTGTTTTACCAGAAGATTCAGGTCCGTATATTTCTATTACACGTCCTCTTGGGTAACCACCTACACCTAAAGCTAAATCTAAACCTAAAGATCCAGAAGGGATAACTTCAATTTTATCATCAACGGCAGAATCTCCCATGCGCATTACGGTTCCTTTACCGTATGCTTTGTCCATTTTATCTAATATTAGCTGTAATGCTTTCTTTTTATTATCTAAATCGCTCATTATATTTTTTTATTTTTCTAAAATTTGTTTTGCGTGTTCTTTTGTTTTTACTTTTTCGATTACATCTGTAATTGTTCCATTTTCATCAATAATAAATGTTGTTCTGTGGATTCCGTCAAATTCTCGTCCCATAAATTTTTTAGGTCCCCAAACACCAAAGGCATTAAGTATTGTATGATCTTCATCTGCTAATAAAGGAAATGGTAATTCGTTTTTATCAGCAAATTTTTTTTGCTTTGCAACAGGATCAGCACTGATACCAATTAAATGATAACCTTTTGCTTTTAAAGCATTCTCGTTGTCTCTTAAATCACAAGCTTCTGCTGTACAACCTGGAGTACTTGCTTTTGGATAAAAGAAAACAACTAATTTTTTACCTTTAAAATCTTTGTAAGAAACTATATTTTCATTTTGATCGATTCCTTTAAAATCTGGAACTTTATCTCCTATTTTCAACATTTTAAATTATCTTTTAGAACTACTCGTAAAAATAATGATTTAATATTTAATCAAGAATTATATTGTGTAAATATCTCTTTATCTTTTACAAAACTAATTTATTATTACGACAAAAAATGACGTTGTAAAATAATAAATATAATTTTAATATTTTTACATCAAAGTTTTATCAAATATTATGATGTTAAAGAAAGAACGCATTCAGTTTGTGATAGAAGAATTAGAAAAATTATATCCAGTGCCACCAATTCCTCTTGATCATCAAGATGCTTTTACATTATTAATCGCAGTATTATTATCAGCCCAAACAACTGATAAAAAAGTGAATGAAGTAACTCCTGAGTTATTTGCAAAAGCTGCTAATGCGAAAGCAATGTCTTTGTTGGAGGTAGATGAAATAAAATATTATATAAGACAAATTGGACTATCAAATACAAAAGCTAAAAATATAAAGCGACTAGCAGAGATTTTAGTTGAAAAATATGATGGTGAAGTTCCAGAAGGTTTTGAAGAGCTAGAAGCTTTACCAGGAGTAGGACACAAAACGGCTTCTGTAGTTATGTCGCAATGGTTTGGTCATCCAGCTTTCCCTGTAGATACACATATCCATCGTTTGATGAAGTTGTGGAAGTTAACAAAAGGAAAAAATGTTGAAGAAACAGAAAAAGATGCAAAAAAAATATTTCCAAAAGAATTGTGGAATAAACTACATATTCAGATTATTTTCTATGGTAGAGAATATTCTCCAGCTAGAGCTTGGAGTTTAGAAAAAGATTTTATTACAAGAGAAATGTTTAAATAATAAAAAAAATCATCGAAAATGTTTTCGATGATTTTTTTATTGATATAAAATTTATTTTCTTTCAGTTAAAAATTCTTCAGCTTTTTCAACCATATTGTAGGATCCACAAAAGAAAGGAATTCTTTGGTGTAATTCTGTAGGTTCTATATCCATAATACGATTAAAACCATCAGTAGCTTTACCACCAGCTTGTTCAGCAATAAATGCCATAGGATTACATTCATATAATAAACGTAATTTCCCGTTTGGATTATTTGTACCAGAAGGATAAATATAGATACCTCCCTTTAGCATATTTCTATGAAAATCAGAACATAAAGATCCTATGTAGCGTGAAGTGTAGGGTCTATCTCCTTCATCAGCTTGGCAATATTTAATATAATCTTTCACACCTTGAGGAAATTTAACATAGTTACCTTCGTTAACAGAATATATTTTTCCATCTTTTGGAATTGTTAAATTAGGATGAGAAAGATAAAATGTTCCTATGTCTTGATCTAATGTGAACCCATTTACTCCATTTCCTGTTGTATAAACTAACATAGTAGAAGTTCCATAGATTACATAACCAGCAGCGACTTGTTTATTACCTGGTTGTAAAAAATCTTCTTTTGTAACTGGTGTTCCTGGTTCGGTAACACGATGATAAATCGAAAAAATTGTTCCTACAGATACATTTACATCTATATTAGATGATCCATCAAGTGGATCGATAAGTACAACGTATTTACTATTTTTTGAATTTTTACTAGCTTCAATAGAAATAAAATCTTCATTTTCCTCTGAAGCTATACCACATACAACTTCTCTTTGAGATAAAGTTTTTATAAATGTTTCATTAGCAAAAACATCTAATTTTTGTTGTTTTTCACCTTGAACATTTTCATTTCCGAATTCACCTATAATGTTAACTAAACCAGCTTTGTTAACTTTGTAGTTAACTACTTTTGTTGCTAACTTAATGGAACTCAATAAACGCGTAAGTTCTCCTGTAGAGTAGATAAAATCAGCTTGATTTTCTATGATAAACTCTCCAAGAGTTTGATGGGAATCTGTTTTCATAATTATGTTTTGCGAGTCAAATATCGTAATAAAAAATATATTCTCTATTATCTCAAACGTTTGAATTTTTACTAAATATATGAGAATCATCATTTTTTTATTCATTCAATTATAATTATCAAAATTTATTTGTGTACTTTTTTACTTATATTTGCGAGTTAATATTTAAAAAAAGTTTTTATAAAAATGAAAGTTTTCAAATTCGGTGGAGCATCAGTAAAAGATGCAGCTGGCGTAAGAAATGTTGCAAACTTGTTGCAAACTGTTGGTTACGAAAATACATGTATCATAGTTTCTGCTATTGGCAAGACAACTAATGCATTAGAAGACGTAGTCAAGCGCTATTTTGAAAACGAAGATTTCGAAAAAACAATTTATGATGTTAAAGAGCATCATATAGCATTAGCAGAAGAATTATTCGAAAATCCTGTAGATGTTTCTAATGAAATTTCTCAGTTTTTTGATGATATTCTATCTTTTTTAAGAAGAAATAAGTCTCCTCATTACAGTTATGTATATGATCAGATTGTATGTTGTGGAGAATTAATTTCTACGAAAATTATAAGTATGTATTTAAATTCAATTAATTTAAAAAATGATTGGTTGGATGTTCGTGATTATATCAAAACAGATAATACATACAGAGAAGGAAAAGTTGATTGGAAATTAACCGAAGAAAATATAAAAGAATTGCCTACAAAAGGGTTATATATAACTCAAGGTTTCTTAGGTTCAGATCCTAATTTTTTCACGACAACATTGGGTAGAGAAGGTTCAGATTATTCAGCTGCAATTTTTGCTTATTGTTTAAATGCAGATAGTATGACAATCTGGAAAGATGTTCCAGGGGTTTTAAATGCTGATCCACGTTATTTTGATAATGCAGAATTATTGAACCATATTTCTTATGAAGAAGCTATTGAGTTAGCTTATTATGGAGCATCAGTTATTCATCCAAAAACATTACAACCATTACAAAGAAAAGAAATTCCATTTTTTGTAAAATCATTCTTGAATCCAAAAGAAGCTGGAACAGAAGTTTCAAAAGGACAACCATTAGAACCAAAAGTACCATGTTTTATTTTAAAAAGAGATCAACATTTGATTCGTTTATCAAGTAAAGATTTTTCTTTTATTACAGAAGATAAATTAAGTGGTATATTTAATAAATTATATGATTATCAGATAAATGTAAATCTTATGCAGAGTTCTGCTATATCTTTATCTTTATGTTTAGAAGATAAATATAATAATCTTGAAAAATTTGCTCAAGATATAAGTGTAGATTTTGGCATTCAAAAAGAAAATAACGTTTTATTATATACAATTCGTCATTTCGAGGATCAATCAGATAATGTCATTCCAAAAGATAAAGAATTGTTGCGTCAAACAGTAAAAGAAACATTACAAATTGTTGTAAAAGGATAAATGAGTTTAGTTAGCACACAAGATATATATTCAGCATCAGGACTTTCAAAAATTGGCATTTTTGGTAAACCTATTGCTTGGGCTCTAAAAAAAGCTTTCAGTATAGATCAATTAAATGATTTATATAATAGAGGTAAACATTTAAGCTGTGAAGGATTTTTAGATTATTTGATTGATGATTTAGGCGTAGACTATGAAATTCATGAAGAAGATTTAAAGAGAATTCCGAAAGAAGGACCATTTATAATTATATCTAATCATCCACTTGGAGCTTTAGATGGGATTATAATGATGCATTTTATGTCAAAAATTCGTCCTGACTTTAAAGTAATGGGTAATTTTTTATTACAAAAAATTAAACCATTAGATCCTATGATAATACCTGTAAATCCTTTCGAAACTCGCAAAGATGCTTACAGTAGTATTTCAGGTATGAGAGATACTTTGAAATTATTGCGATCAGGAGGGTGTTTGGGTATTTTTCCTGCTGGTGAAGTTTCTTATCGAGACGATGAGAAAAAAATAATAGATAGGAATTGGCAAGAAGCAGCAATGAAGCTTATTAAAAAAGCTAAAGTTCCTGTTGTACCTATGTTTTTTAGAGCAAAAAATAGTAATACTTTTTACCGTGTAGCTAAAATTCATCCAGATTTTCAGACAGCAATGTTGCCAGCAGAAATGATGAGAAAAAGAACACGTGCAATTCAGATAAGAATAGGTAAACCTATTTTACAAAAACAACAAGATGAGCACGAATCTATACAAGATTATTCAGATTTCTTGAGAAAGAAAACATATATGTTATCTTCTTATTACAATAAAAAAAGAGGAATAGCAGAAGTTTTTAAAAATCCATCGAATTTAGAATTAAAAATACCGAATCTTCAAAGTTTATCATCTTCAAAAAAGGTGAAACAAATTGTTCCTGAAACATCATTAGATTTAATTTTAGGGGATATAGAAAGATTACATAAAGAGGAAGATGCTTTATTATTTACAAATAATAATTATGAATGTTTTTTTGCTAGAGCTGAAAAAATTCCTAATATATTAAGAGAAATTGGCCGATTAAGAGAAGTAACTTTTCGATTAATAGGTGAGGGAACAAATGATGAAATAGATTTGGATCGATTTGATGGTCATTATCATCATTTATTTTTATGGGATAAAGATGCAAATAAAATTGTAGGAGCTTATAGAATGGCTATTGGTTCTGAGGTCTATGAAAAATATGGTATTAATGGATTTTATGTAAACGAATTATTTAATTTTGATCCAGAAATTCATCCTTTTTTTAAGAAATGTATTGAAATGGGAAGAGCATTTGTTGTTACAGAATATCAACAAAAACCAATGCCATTATTTCTTTTATGGAGAGGAATTGTTCATGTAACTTTGAGAAATCCTCATCAAAAATTTATTATTGGAGGAGTTAGTATAAGTAATCAATTTTCTGATTTTTCTAAATCTTTAATGATTGAATTTATGAAATCTCATTATTTTGATTCTACTGTAGCACAATATGTTCGAGCTAAAAATGAATTTAAAGTAAGTCTAAGAGAAGAAGATAAAGAATTTATTTTTGATGAATCTGAAGCTGATTTAAATAAATTTGATAAATTAATTGATGAACTAGAGCCAAATATGCTTCGTTTACCAGTTTTGATCAAAAAGTACATCAAACAAAATGCAAAAGTTATTGCATTTAATGTTGATCCTAAATTTAATGATGCTATAGATGGCTTAATGTATATACGAGTTTCTGATATACCAGAATCAACAGTAAGACCAGTTATAGAAGATATACAAGCTGAATTAGATAGAAAAATACAATCAGGTAAATTTGATGGTAATATTATCTAGTTTATCTATATAAAATAATAAAAATGCGTTCAATTTTTGAACGCATTTTTTGTTATTATTAATCGATTATTATTTTAAAACAGAAGATTCAAGTCTAAATTTTTCAACTTTACTTTCAATTAAATCTAATCTTAAATTATGAATACTTCCAATATGTGAAGTTTCAAATTCTTTGTGTGGAATATAAGTCCCATTTTCTACTGATAAACCAACTTCTCTGTATGCATCTCTAAATGGTGTTCCGTTTTTGATTGCATCATTAATATTTTCTACCGTATAAATAGGGTTATATTTTTCTTGTTCTATATAATCATTCTTAATTTGAAGTTGTGGAATAGCAAATGTTAATATATCAATAATATTATCAAATTGCATCATTGGTTCAAATAGAATTTCTTTAAGAATCTGAAAATCTCTATGGTAACCACTAGGTAAATTATTTATCGTTAACATAATATCATTTGGTAAAGCTTGTATGCGGTTGCAATGTGCTCTAGTTAATTCAAAAACATCAGGATTCTTTTTGTGAGGCATAATAGAAGATCCTGTAGTCATTTCATTAGGTAATTTTACAAACCCTAAATCCTGCGAATTATAAATAACTAAATCATAAGACATTTTAGAAAGTGTACCAGCAATCATTGCTAAGGCAGTAGCTACAGATTTTTCTGTTTTTCCACGTAAAATTTGTGCGCCAACAGAAGAAACTAATATTTCTGAAAAACCTAATTCTTGTGTTGTCTGTAAACGATCTATAGGGAAGCTTGTTCCAAATCCAGCTCCAGAACCTAATGGATTTTGATCAGAAATTTTATATGCAGCTTCAAAAAAGTATAAATCATTTAATAAACTTTCTGCATATGCAGAAAACCAAAGACCAAAACTACTAGGCATGGCTGCCTGAAAATGGGTATAACCTGGTAATAAATGATTTTTTAATTCTTCTGCTTTTGTTAAAAAAATTTCTATTAAAGTGATTATTTTTTCAGTGATTTCCTTTAGATATTCTTTTTCAAATAATTGAATAGCAACAAGAACTTGATCATTTCTTGATCTTGCAACATGTATTTTCTTACCAGCATCGCCAGTTTTTTCAATTAGATATGCTTCAATTTTTGAATGGATGTCTTCAAAATTATCATCAACATTAAAATTATTTTCTTCAATTAATTTTAATATTTCATTTAATGCAATTTGTAAAGCATCATTCTCTTTATTTGTGATTAAGCCTGTTTTGGCTAACATATTGGCTTGTGCTTTAGATGCTATTGCATCATATTTAGCAAGATGAGCATCTAATTCTCTGTCTTTACCAACAGTAAATTTTTCTATTTTATCATTAATGGTAAAACCTTTATCCCAGAGTTTCATATTTTTTATATTAAGGCGCAAAGTTAATAAAAAATGTATATTATTACATTAAATTAGTATAATTATAACTAATTGTTAATATTTATTCATTATTGAGTATTTTTTATTGATTTTTATAAATCATTAGAAGGTTTTTATTATTTATTTTAATTGATTGAAATATGTTTATAAAATTTTCAAAATAATTCAATTTAATAAAAAAAATAATAAAAAATTATCAAGTTGATATTTGGAAAGTACTTTCATTTTTAAGTTATATTTTTTAAGCCTAAATCATTGTTAAAGTGAAATATAGGCTTTCTTTATAATTGTTCTAAATTATTAAACAATAATTAAAATATATAAGTGTTTAATGAAAAATCACTATTATAAACGTATTTTTGTAGACAAACTTATAATAATTAAAGAACAACCGATTATATCGATTGATCTACATTATTGTAGATGATGTTATTATAATTTAAATAGGTTGTAAAAAGAGTGATTCGTTATTTTTTATGACAACCTCTATAATAAATTTAAAAAAATATAAGAATTATGAGCCTTTATAAGGATTACATCAACGAAATTGAAGAGAGAAAGAGTGAAGGGCTTCATCCAAAGCCTATAGATGGTGCTGAATTACTAAGTGAAATTATTGAACAAATAAAAGATTTAAGTAATGAGCATAGAGAGGATTCTTTAAATTTGTTTATTTACAATACTTTACCAGGAACAACTAGTGCTGCTGGTGTTAAAGCAAAATTTTTAAAAGAAATTATTTTAGGAGAATCTGTAGTTGCAGAAATTACACCTAAATTTGCTTTTGAATTATTATCACATATGAAAGGAGGACCATCTATTGAGGTTCTTTTAGATTTAGCTTTAGGTAATGATACTGATATAGCTAATCAAGCTGCAGAAGTTCTTAAAACTCAAGTGTTCTTGTATGATGCAGATACAGAGCGTTTAAAATTAGCTTTTAATGAAGGTAATGCTATCGCTAAAGAAATTCTTGAAAGTTATGCAAAAGCAGAATTCTTTACAGAATTACCTGCTGTACCAGAAGAAATTAATGTTGTAACATTTATTGCTGGTGAAGGTGATATCTCTACAGATTTATTATCTCCAGGTAATCAAGCTCACTCTCGTTCAGACCGTGAATTACATGGTAAATGTATGATTACTCCGGAAGCTCAACAACAAATTAGAGATTTACAAGCTCAACATCCTGGAAAAAGCGTAATGTTAATCGCTGAAAAAGGAACAATGGGTGTTGGATCTTCTAGAATGTCAGGTGTTAATAACGTGGCTTTATGGACAGGTAAACAAGCAAGTCCTTATGTGCCTTTTGTAAACATAGCTCCAATTGTAGCTGGTACAAACGGTATTTCTCCAATTTTCCTTACAACTGTTGATGTAACAGGAGGTATTGGTATTGACTTACAAAACTGGAAGAAAAAAGTAGATGAAAACGGAGAAGTTGTTCGTAACGAAAAAGGTGAACCAGTTTTAGAAGAAGTTTATTCTGTTGAAACAGGAACTGTTCTTACAATTAATACGCAAAAGAAAAAATTATATAATGGTGATCAAGAGTTAATAGATATTTCTAAATCTCTTACTCCTCAAAAAATGGAATTCATAAAAGCTGGTGGTTCTTATGCAATTGTATTTGGTAAAAAAATCCAAACATTTGCTGCTAAAACTTTAGGAATTGAAGCTCCTACAGTTTTTGCTCCATCTAAAGAAATTTCAATAGAAGGACAAGGTTTAACAGCTGTTGAAAAAATCTTCAATAGAAATGCTGTTGGAACTACTCCAGGAAAAGTATTACATGCAGGTTCTGACGTACGTGTAGAAGTTAATATTGTAGGTTCTCAAGATACTACAGGACTTATGACTTCTCAAGAGTTAGAAGCAATGGCTGCAACTGTAATATCTCCAATCGTTGACGGTGCATACCAATCAGGTTGTCACACTGCATCTGTTTGGGATAAAAAAGCACAAGCTAATATCCCTAAATTAATGAAATTCATGAATGATTTCGGACTTATTACAGCTCGTGATCCTAAAAATGAATATCATGCAATGACTGACGTTATCCACAAAGTTCTTAATGATATTACTGTTGACGAATGGGCTATCATTATAGGTGGTGATTCACATACAAGAATGTCTAAAGGTGTTGCTTTTGGTGCTGATTCAGGAACAGTTGCTTTAGCATTAGCTACAGGAGAAGCATCTATGCCAATCCCAGAATCAGTAAAAGTTACTTTCAAAGGAGCAATGAAAGAATACATGGATTTCCGTGATGTTGTTCATGCTACACAATCTCAAATGTTAAAACAATTTGGAGGAGAGAATGTATTCCAAGGTAGAATTATTGAGGTTCATATCGGAACTCTTCTTGCAGATCAAGCATTTACATTTACAGATTGGACTGCTGAAATGAAAGCTAAAGCATCTATTTGTATTTCGCAAGATGATACGTTAATCAAATCTTTAGAAATTGCAAAAGATCGTATCCAAATCATGATTGATAAAGGAATGGAGAATAAAAATCAAGTTCTTCAAGGATTAATCAACAAAGCTAATAAAAGAATTGAAGAAATTCAATCAGGAGAAAAACCTGCTTTAGCTCCAGATGCAAATGCTAAATATTATGCTGAAGTTGTTATTGATCTTGATATTATTGATCAACCAATGATTGCTGATCCAGATGTAAACAATGATGATGTTTCTAAAAGATATACACACGATACTATTAGAGAATTATCTTTCTACGGAGGTGATAAAAAAGTAGATTTAGGATTCGTAGGATCTTGTATGGTACATAAAGATGACCTTAAAATTGTTTCTCAAATGTTGAAAAACGTAGAGAAACAACAAGGAGAGGTTAAATTTAATGCACCATTAGTTGTTGCTGCTCCAACTTATAACATCATTGATGAGTTAAAAGCTGAAGGTGATTGGGATTTATTACAAAAATATTCAGGATTTGAATTTAGTGATTTATTACCAAAAAGTACTGCTCGTACAGAATATGAAAACATCATGTACTTAGAGCGTCCTGGTTGTAACCTTTGTATGGGGAACCAAGAAAAGGCTGCAAAAGGAGATACAGTTATGGCTACTTCAACTCGTCTTTTCCAAGGTCGTGTTGTAGAAGATTCTGATCGTAAAAAAGGTGAATCTTTATTAGCGTCAACTCCAGTTGTTGTTCTTTCTGCTATTTTAGGAAGAATACCAAGTATTGAAGAGTACAAAGCAGCTGTAGAAGGTATTAATTTAACAAAATTTACTCCTATTTCAACTAAATAAGAATAGGTTTAAATTTTAATATATTTTAACCGAGATAATCAAAATGATTATCTCGGTTTTTTTATTTATAGTATTAGAAATAAGTTACATAGAATCGTTTTAAATTATGACTTTTGACATAGTTTAAGAAAAACCTAACATAAAAAATCCGTAAATTGTTTATTGATTTAATAGTAAAATTATAATTAAAAATACAATATTATGGCATTTGATATAGATATGATAAAAGGTGTTTATAATAGAATGAAAGAGCGTGTAGACGCAGCAAAATCTATTGTAAAAAGACCATTGACTTATTCAGAAAAAATTTTATATGCGCATTTATTTGAAGGTAAACCAACAGAAGCATATAAAAGAGGTGAATCTTATGTAGATTTTGCTCCAGATAGAGTAGCAATGCAAGATGCAACAGCGCAAATGGCATTACTACAATTTATGCAAGCTGGTAAACAAAAAACAGCAGTTCCTTCTACTGTTCATTGTGATCACTTAATTCAAGCTAAGGTTGGTGCTAAGACTGACTTACAAGAAGCAATTAGTAAATCATCTGAAGTTTTTAATTTTTTAGAATCTGTTTCAAATAAATATGGAATTGGTTTTTGGAGACCAGGAGCTGGTATTATTCATCAAGTTGTTTTAGAGAATTATGCATTTCCAGGAGGAATGATGATTGGTACTGATTCTCATACTCCAAATGCAGGAGGTTTGGGAATGGTTGCTATAGGTGTCGGTGGAGCTGATGCAGTTGATGTAATGGCAGGAATGGCTTGGGAATTAAAAATGCCTAAATTGATAGGAGTAAAGTTAACTGGTAAATTATCAGGTTGGTCTGCTCCTAAGGATGTTATTTTAGAAGTTGCAGGCTTATTAACTGTAAAAGGAGGTACTGGTGCTATTGTAGAATACTTTGGAGAAGGAGCAGAATCTTTATCCGCAACAGGTAAAGGTACAATTTGTAATATGGGAGCTGAAATAGGTGCTACAACTTCTATTTTTGCTTATGATGATGCTTCTGAGCGATATCTTAGAGCAACAAACCGTAATGATGTTGCTGATGAAGCGAATAAGTATAAAGAGTATTTACGTTCGGATAATGAAGTTTATGCAAATCCAGAAAACTATTATGATGAATTAATTGAAATTAATTTATCAGAATTAGAACCACGTTTAAATGGTCCTTTTACACCAGATTTAATGACGCCAGTATCAAAGATGAAAGAAACTGCAGCAGTTAATGGTTGGCCAATGGATGTAGAATGGGGCTTAATAGGTTCTTGTACAAATTCTTCATATGAAGATTTATCTAGAGCAGCATCAATTGCTCAGCAAGCTATTGATAAAGGACTTGTAACAAAAGCATCATTTGGAATAAATCCAGGTTCAGAAGTTGTTAGATATACAGCAGACCGAGATGGTTTATTAAAAACTTTTGAAGATTTAAATGCAGTTATCTTTACGAATGCTTGTGGTCCATGTATTGGGCAATGGGATAGAGAAGGAGCAGATAAAGAAGAGAAGAATACAATTGTGCATTCCTTTAATAGAAATTTTAAGAAGCGTGCAGATGGTAATCCAAATACATATGCTTTCGTAACATCACCAGAAATGGTTGCAGCAATTGCTATTGCAGGACGCTTAGATTTTAATCCATTAACGGATAAGTTAATTAATAAAAATGGAGAAGAGGTTTTATTAGATGCTCCAAAAGGAGAAGAATTACCTACTAAAGGTTATGCTTATGAAGATAATGGTTACCAAGCACCAATAGAGGATGGCTCTAATGTAGAAGTTATAGTTAATCCTAATTCAGAACGTTTGCAATTATTAGAAAGCTTTAAACCTTGGAATGGAAAAAATATAACAGGAATTAAACTCTTAATAAAAGCATTTGGTAAATGTACAACAGATCATATATCTATGGCAGGGCCATGGTTGCGTTTTAGAGGACATTTAGATAATATATCTAATAATACTTTAATTGGTGCTGTTAATGCATTTAATCAAGAAGTAAATAAAGTAAAAAATCAGTTAACTGGAGAATATGGACCAGTTCCAGATACTGCTAGAGCATATAAAGCGGCAGGAGTTCCTTCTATTATTGTAGGTGATGAAAATTATGGAGAAGGTTCATCTCGAGAACATGCAGCAATGCAACCACGTCATTTAGGTGTTGTAGCTGTTTTAGTTCGTTCTTTTGCACGTATTCATGAAACTAATTTAAAGAAACAAGGTATGTTAGCTCTAACATTTGCTGATAAAGCAGATTATGATAAAGTACAAGAAGATGATACGTTTAATTTTATTGATTTAATAAACTTTGCTCCAGAAAAACCTTTGTCTATTGAATTAGTACATTCTGATGGATCTAAAGATTTGATTTTTGCTAATCATACGTATAATGCTCAACAAATAGAATGGTTTAAAGCTGGATCTGCATTAAATTTAATTAAAGCACAAGAAGCTTAATAGATATAATAAAAAACTAGTAAATATTTACTAGTTTTTTATTAAACTTAATCTCATAAAAAAAGCATCTAATAAATTTATTAGATGCTTTTTTTGTAGTCCCTAGGGGAATCGAACCCCTCTTTCCAGGATGAAAACCTGATGTCC
>NZ_DAMCLZ010000015.1:0-84979 GCF_032109125.1 Chishuiella sp. | reverse complement strand
TACTATTCCAAAAGGATTGTTAGAATAAACATATTTATTTAATACAACAAAGCAATAGCTGTAAAATAAAGGAGAATAATATTCAAACCTTAATGAACAATGAAAAATATTTTAAACCCATTTATAGGTATTGGAGAGTTTAGTTTAAATAGTTCTATCTCAGATTATTGTGGTATATTTAATCTTATAGAAGACGAATATGATAATATAACTAATTGGACAACATATTATATAGAAGGTCAAGATATTATATTGTTTGTAGAAAATAATGATATTGTTTCAATTAAGTGTAAAGAATTATGTATTTATAATACTATTAATTTAATAAATTCTTCGATAGATATTTTTAAAAACTTAAATTTAAATTTTCAATTTGATGAAGAATTATTTATTAATGATTTTGAGAAACAAAAAGTTTATAATGTTGATTCTTTAGGTTTACAATGTTGGACTAACTTAGATAATATTATTGTTAGTATTATTATTTAAAGAGGTATTGTAATATTCTACATTATTGATTTAGTGTTTCTATGATTAGGTTTTTGAGTTTAAAATAAAACTTATCACGTATTATTCAAAATAACTACTTCTAGTTTCTAAATTCAAATTTCTCAATTAGCAATAGTGATTGCAGAGGAAATCCTTTTACAAACTGATGGCTGAGCGGAGTCGAAGTCTGTTTGCAAAGATTGCAACGTAAAGCCCGGCACGAAGTGATTGCCCAATAAAAATTATTCTTAATAAATCAACTTAGATTATTCTAAGTTGATTTATTAAGAATATTATTTTTTACTAAAATTAATTAAACCATCAAGCCAATCTTGATGACCATTAATCATTGGATTTGGTTTTGTTTGAGCTAATTCTTTTGCAGGATTTCCATTTTGTGTTTCTTGTGTTAATATTCTAAGTCTATTATGTGATAGATTTTCGATTAACCATGCATGATGTACATCAATTTTAGATTCTTCATTTCCTTCAGACCACCCATGCCATGCTAATCTAGCAGGTTGATTGTTTTCTGGAGGATGAAACTCTATTACTTTTGCACTAATAGGAAATCCAAAAGTTTTGAAATTAAAAATCACATTAAGATATAATTCTCTATCTTCTTTATTTTTAAAGTTGATATCTGATGAATTTTTGTAGTATAAAGGCCATAAAAATGGATTAATAAGATTTTTCCATACCTTTTCTATACTTATATTTTTCACTATTAATTCATTAGAGCAAAAGTTATCTGTGGCACCTGGTAAATATTCTTTTGGAAAAATAATTGCATTTTGTTTCATGTTACTTTTATTTATTATTTATTTAATAATTCTTTAATTTTTTCACCTACAATAGTCGCTGATTGTGGATTTTGTCCAGTAACTAACCTCTGATCAGAAACAACAAACTCTTGCCAAGGTTTATCTTTTATGTATAAACCTCCATGTTCTTTAATTTTATCTTCGAGAGAGAATGGAACTACTTTAGTTAAGCCAATAATAGTTTCTTCTTCATTAGAAAAACCATTTATTTTTTTACCATCTATTAAATACTTACCATTTTTTAATTTAATATTAATTAAACCAGCTGAGCCATGACAAACGGCACCTATAATACCATTGTTTTCGTATATAGTTTTGGTTATTTCTGCTATTATTTTATTATTTGGAAGATCCCACATAGCTCCATGTCCACCAGCAAAATATATAGCACTGTAATCTTTAGAAATTATATCATTAGGCTTCAAACTATTTGAAATTTTATTTTGATAAATATCATTTTCCCAAAATTCTTTATTGATTGAATCATTTAGATCAAATCCATCAACAGGAGGTGTACCTCCTTTTGGACTAACGAAATCTATTTCATATCCAGCTTCTTTTAAAATTTTCCAAGGATGTGATACTTCACTGAGATAATATCCTGTTTTTTCTTCATTACTTTTTTTATCATGACTTGTTACAACAAATAATATTTTCTTTTTATACTCTTTAGTTTTTTGAGCAAACAGTATATTTGTTAACGAAATTAGAATCATAAATAATTTTTTGATAGTCTTCATCATTTTTTATACTATAATAATTATAGTTGTAAAATTATTTATAGTTTAATAAGTTTGCAATAACTATCTAAATAGATAGGTTGATAAAATGGGAAAGAATATAAAATTAAATGATAAATATTATCCTTGTACAGTTAGTTTAGCAATGGATCTTATAGGTGGAAAATGGAAATCTGTTATTTTATATCATTTAAAAGATGGAGAAAAAAGATATAATGAATTAAAGAAAGAAATTTCTACAATAACAGAAATGACTTTAAATATCCAGTTAAAACAATTGAATGAAGATGGATTGATATCTAGGATAGTTTATGGTGATAAACCTCCAGTAAAAGTTATTTATGAATTAACTGATTTTGGAAAAACTTTTATTCCAGCTTTAGAACAAATAAATAATTGGGGGCATTTGGTCGTTAGAGAAAAGGGAGAGTATTTAAGTGACGATAATTAATTTTTTGTTGAATCTCGTCTAATTCTAGCTATTTTATAAATAGCAATTAATCCAAAAATAATCATTGTTAAAACATGAGCTATATAAAGTATTAGCCCAAAATAATCTCCAATAGCTTTACCTTCTTCCTGATTTCCTCCTTTAGCTAAATAAACTGCAGAAAATGCTATTGACATGATATATGGATAAGCTAATCCTCCAGAAACCGGAAGGATCATTCCGAATGAACCAGCTATTAGTAGAAATAGCCCTTCAGAAAATCCAAAATTTTTAGTGTCTGGAAAAGCAAATAAAACAACAAATGTCATAAAAAAGTAACAAATCCAAAGAGCACATGAATAAAAAATGAATAATTTTTTTTTCTGGAGTTTTGATATGGATTGAATACCTTCCCATAAACCTAGAATAAATTTTTTAATACGATTGAAAAGCTTAGATTGTATAATCTTTTTCCAAAAAAATATTGTAATAATCATTGCAATAATAAATAATGGAATGATTATATAATATTTAGTAAATGAATTTTCATAATTACCTTCTGTCGCTTTTTCTACATTTCCTAATTCAATAAAATGAAAAAAAGTTTGATAATTAAAAATCAATGTTAATCCTAGAAAAAAAAGTAGAAAAATAAGATCTATAACTCTTTCAAGTACAATTGTTCCAAAAGATTTTTCAAAAGGAACATTTTCCATTTTATAGAAACTTGTAGCACGAGCTACTTCTCCACTCCTTGGTATTGTAAGGTTCATAAAATAAGCAAATGATATAGCCCAAAAACCAGAAGAAGTTTTTGTATGATATCCCATAGGCTTTAATAAAAGATTCCAACGAGCAGCGCGTATCCAATAAGAAACGATGCTAAGAGCCATAGAAGCAAAGATCCAAAAATAATTAGTTTCTTTTAAAACACTTCTAACTCGTTCGAAATCTATTTGCTTCACTGTTATAATTACAAAAAATATGGCCAACAATGAAGCAAAGATTAAGAAGAGTGATTGTTTGATATTACTCTTCATATTTTTTTATTTGTTTTAATCTAAACGGTTATTTTCGTTAGGAAAAACAATAGTAGGTTCGTAAGTTTTTGCTTCTTCAAAATCCATCATTGCATACGTAATGATAATTACTGTATCACCAACCTGAACTTTACGAGCAGCAGGACCGTTTAAACAAATTTCTCCACTACCTCGTTTACCTTTTATAATATATGTTTCAAATCGTTCTCCATTTTCTTGAACAACAATTTGCACTTTTTGCCCAACAACCATATTTGCGGCATCTATCAAATCTTCATCAATTGTGATACTACCAATATAGTTAAGTTTTGCATCTGTTACTTTTACTCTATGTATTTTAGAGTGAAATACTTCTACCATCATAATTTTGCAAAGTTACTTCTAACTTCATATTTTCAAAAGCTATTCCAAATAATTTTATATATAATTTAAGAATAGGTTAAGTCTATTAAAATTTTATATTATCTATTAAACGTATATCTCCGGCATAAGCGACGATAAATCCTCTTACATTTTTTGAATCAGAAAAATTTGTGATAGGTAATAATGTTTCTTCATCAGTAATTTCAAAATACTCTAATTTAAAAGGAGAATTATTAAATGAATCTTCTACATTTTTCTTGACTTCGTCAATTTCTTTACCTTGTTTTTTTAAGTTAACAGCATCAGTTAATATCTTATATATAAATGGAGCTTCATTAACCTGTTTATCATTTAATCTTGCATTTCTAGAGCTAAGAGCTAAACCTGTATCAGCTCTAAAAATTGGCATAGGAATAATATTTACATTTAAATTTTCTTGTTTCACCATTTCTTGGATAATACGGATTTGTTGAAAATCTTTTTCTCCAAAATAAGCATTTGTAGGTTGAACAATACGTAATAATTTGGAAACTATTGTTGCGACACCATCAAAGTGACCTGGTCTAGATTTACCTTCCATGACTTGATCAATTGTTCCAAAATCATAATGCTTCGCTTTCTCATTTTCAAGATATAAATCGCTAATAGTAGGTATATAAAGAAAATCGCACCCATTTTTTATTAACAATTCTTTATCTTTTTCCTCAGTTCGAGGATATTTTGCTAAATCATCAAGATTGTTAAATTGTGTAGGATTAACAAAAATACTAACTACTGTATAGTCATTTTGTTCTTTAGAAGCCTTTACTAAAGACATGTGTCCATCATGTAAAGCTCCCATAGTAGGAATAAATCCTATGGTTTTGTTTTGGTTTTTTAACTCGACAATTGTAGGAGTTAATTTCTCATTTTCGCTAAATATAACCATAACATGAATTTGTTAAAAAAAAACTAATTAGTGGCAAAGCTACTATAAGCAAATAATATATCAACATTTTTTTGTAAATTTGTGCCTTATTATTCATTAGGAAAAGAGAGTAGAAATTATGGAAGGAAAGCGCATATTGTATGTAACAACAGAAATGGTACCTTACTTTCCTGAAAATCCGATGTCTTCCCAAGCATTAGATTTGCCAAAAATCATGCAGAGCAGCGGTGCAGATGTAAGAATCTTTATGCCAAGATTTGGGGCAATTAACGAAAGAAGACACCAATTACACGAAGTAATAAGACTTTCAGGTATGAATATGATTATTAATGACTTGGATCAACCACTAATCATTAAAGTAGCATCAGTTCCAGGAGAAAGATTACAAGTGTACTTCATCGACAACGAAGAATATTTTAAACGTAAAGACATTTATGGAGAAAATGGAGGTTTATTTTCTGACAATGATGAACGTTCAATCTTTTTTGCAAAAGGTGTTTTAGAAACAGTAAAAAAATTAAATTGGAAACCAGATGTAGTTCATGTAATGGGTTGGATGTCTAGTTTAGTACCACTGTATCTAAAAAAATATTATTCTGATGATCCATTCTTTCAAGATGCTAAAGTAGTAGTTTCTTTATTTGACAATGGATTTGAAGGAGAATTAGACAATGAATTAGTCAAAAAATTATCTTATGATAAAGTTGAGGCTGATGTTAAAAAATACTTAGAGAAACCAACACATTTGGGTATGATACAATCATCTTTAGAGTATGCTGATGCTATTGCTAAAGGAGAAGAAATAATACCTGAAGATATAAAAAACTACATAGAACAACAAAATATCCCTTTATTAGATTATTGTTCAAAAGAACAATCAAAAGAGGTTTATAAAAATTTTTATAAAGAGGATGTTATAAACTCTAATTAAATCTATTGAGATTAATGAAAAAATATTTAAATATCCTTTTTGTTGCTATAGCAATTATAATAGGAGCAGTTTCTTGCCAAGATGAAACAGTTAATACTGGTAATGGTGTTGTAGGAGATGATGCTGAAGGAAATGTAAAAACATTAGATGTTATCGCTTATAATGCTAAATTTGATACATTAAGAACTGATAAATTTGTTCTACAAAATGGAGCTTTAGGTATTTATAAAGATGCTATTTTTGGTTCTACATCATCTAAATTTTATACACAATTAAGACCTAGCTCTACTAGCTTAAGTGTTGTAGATTTTGGAACAGATAATTCAGTTGATTCTGTAAATTTATACCTTCCAATATATTATGATAGTTCTGCGACTCCTATATCTAAAGATACATTGAATTTATCTAATCCTGGAGTTAAAACTACTGATAACGATACTATTTTAATTACAACAAAATATGCAGTAGATTCAATTTATGGAAACAAAGATGTTAATATGACCCTTAATGTTAGAGATATAAGTACGACCTTATATACAAGTTCTAAATATTTTTCTAAACTAGATGGTTCAGAAACACTTTTTTCTGTAAATTCAAAAATTTTAGGTACTGCAAAAATAGGAAAGACTGTTACCAATAAGATTGTAAAAGTAAAAACAGGTACAAGTAATATTTTTGAAGAAACAGTAGGTTATAAAATCTCTTTAGATAAAGATTATTTTAATGAAAAAATAATTCAAAACGCTAGTAAAGGATTAACATCTGATTATGCTACATTTATTAGAGATAATATAAAAGGCTTTGAATTTTCTGTTGAAGATACTGATGGTTTCATTTTAAATTTTAATCCGAATAATATAGATTTAAAAATGTATTATTCATACAAGAATCCAACGGCAAAAACTGATGGACAGACTAATTACCAAGAACGATTAAGTTCTAATTATACATTTGATTTTTCAAATGTATGGAGTAGTTCATCATCAGTTAGTAAAGCAAATGTAGTAGCAAGCCAAATTTTAAATAATTATTCAGGATCTACTTATGAATCAAATTTAGCTAGCGCAAATTCATCAACAGGAGATGCTCGTTTATTCTTAAATGGGATGAGTGGTAGCTATGTGAATTTAAAAATTAATCAGGATCAATTGAATAATTTGAAAACGGAAATGGCAAGTAATAATATTACTATTGTAGGTGCTAAATTGAAATTTTATATAGATGATTCTTATGGCTTGTCTAAACCACCATATATTACTGCTTGGAATAATTATACTAAAGATGGAGCTTCAGTAAATGCATTATATGCTGATGTATTAAATTTTTATAATGCTTACCCAACTTCTGTTCATTTTAATCCAATTGTTACAGGTTCAACGGACTATTATACTATTGATATAACAAAGCACTTAAAAAGTATTTTAGAGAAAGGTGATGAATTTACTGATCAGTCAATGATTGTTACAATGGGTAATTTTATAACATCTGTATCAGACGCTACAACTATAAATAGTACTAACCCATATCAAAATAATAGAGCTTATAATCCATATAGAATAGTTTTACATGGAAATAACTCAGAAGTTGAAGCTAAAAAGCTTAAATTATTAGTTTATTATTCTGTAAGATAATAGATTATTTTAAAAAAACTAAAAACTATAAAATATTATGTGTGGAATTGTTGGATATATTGGATATAGAGAGGCTTACCCAATTATAATAAATGGCTTAAAAAGATTAGAATATAGAGGGTATGATAGTGCAGGTTTAGTCCTTTCTACTGGTTCGGATTTTGAATTAGTAAAAACTAAAGGTAAAGTTTCTGATCTTGAGAATAAATCAGAAGATTTAGATAAAACACCTCATTTGGGTATCGGACATACACGTTGGGCAACACATGGTGTTCCTAATGATGTAAATTCTCATCCTCATATGTCTAATAATGGACGTTTAGTTTTGGTTCATAATGGTATTATTGAAAATTATGAATCAATAAAAAAATTATTATTAGAAAAAGGCTATGTTTTCCATAGTGATACAGATACAGAAGTTCTAGTAAATTTCATACAGTTATTTCAAGATGAGCAAAACCTTAATTTATCTGATGCTATACGTTTAGCTCTTAATGAAGTTGTAGGTGCTTATGCAATAGCAGTATTAGATAAAGAACAAAATGATACTATTGTAGTTGCTCGTTTAGGTTCTCCTTTAGCAATAGGGATAGGAGAAAAAGAATTTTTCGTTGCTTCTGATGCATCTCCATTTATAGAATTTACAAAGGATGCTATTTATTTAGAAGATGGTGATATGGCTACAATTACTTTAAATAAAGAAGTAGATGTACGTACTATCAAAAATAATGAAGTTGTATCATTAGATATTCAAGAATTACAATTGAATATTGAAGCAATAGAAAAAGGAGGTTTTGAACATTTTATGTTAAAAGAAATTTATGAACAACCTCGTTCTATTAAGGATACAATGCGTGGTCGTTTATTAGTTAATGAAGGTATAATTAAAATGGCTGGTATTTGGGATCATCATGAAAAATTTCTAAATGCAAAGCGAATAATTATAGTTGCTTGTGGAACTTCTTACCATGCAGGATTAGTAGCAGAATATATGATTGAAGATTTTGCTCGTATACCTGTTGAAGTAGAATATGCTTCAGAATTCCGTTACAGAAATCCTATTATTCATAAACATGATATTGTTATAGCTATTTCTCAATCTGGAGAAACAGCTGATACATTAGCAGCACTTAAACTAGCAAAAGAAGCTGGAGCATTTATATTTGGAATAAACAATGTTGTAGGATCTTCGATTGCTCGTATTACTGATGCTGGTGCATATACACATGCTGGTCCAGAAATTGGAGTAGCGTCTACAAAAGCATTTACTGCCCAATTAACAGTTTTAGCTTTAATAGCTTTAAAACTTGGTAAACACAACGGTGAATTATCTACAGAAAAATTTAATTTGCTTACGTTAGAATTAGAAAGAATACCAGATCTAGTTCAGCAAATTTTAGATAATTGTGAAGGAGTAATAGATGAAATAGCTGAAAAATATAAAGATAATAGAAATGCAATTTATCTAGGTCGTGGTTATAATTATCCTTCTGCTTTAGAGGGCGCATTAAAATTAAAAGAAATATCTTATATACATGCCGAAGGTTATCCTGCTGCAGAAATGAAGCATGGACCAATTGCTCTATTAGATGAAAATATGCCAGTAATTGTAATAGCACCCAAAAAAGGTTATTACGAGAAAGTAGTTTCTAATATTCAAGAAATAAAATCGAGAAGTGCTAAAGTTATTGCAATTGTTAATGAAGGTGACGACCAAGTTACTTCAATGGCAGATGATTATATTGTGATTCCAGAAACAGTAGAAGAATTTTCTCCTATATTATCTGCAATACCATTACAATTATTATCTTATTGGATTGCTGTTAAATTAGGTAAAAATGTAGATCAACCTAGAAATTTAGCTAAATCTGTTACTGTAGAATAGTAAAATATTAATAATAGCATAAAAAGGGATGTTTTGTAAACATTCCTTTTTTTATTTAAAAAAGTCTTAAATTTAATCCGTAAAAATTCAAAAAATATGTTTACAGGAATTGTAGAAGGAGTAGGTAAATTAGTTGATTTGGAAATAAATCAATCAAATTTGAATCTATGGATAGAATCTGATTTCACAAACGAACTAAAAATAGATCAAAGTGTTGCTCATAATGGAGTATGTTTAACGGTTGTTGATATAAAAAATAATCTTTATAAAGTAACTGCAATTGAAGAAACTTTGTTAAAAACAAACTTTAACACATTAAAAAAGGATGATTTGATAAATTTAGAACGATGTTTGATGTTTAATGGTCGTATTGATGGACATATTGTACAAGGGCATGTGGATCAAATAGGACAAATATCTTCAATTGAAGATCAAGATGGAAGTTATTTACTAACCATAGATTATGATGAAGAAAGTTCTGGAAATGTGACAGTAGAAAAAGGATCTATCTGTTTAAATGGAATAAGCTTGACAGTTGTTAATAGTAAAGTAGGGCAATTTTCAGTTGCAATAATCCCTTATACATGGGAATTTACAAATTTAAATCAATATAATGTTGGTGATCAATTGAATTTAGAATTTGACATCATTGGTAAATATATAAAAAGACTAACTCAAAAATAGAATGAATAAGAATAATAATTTATCGTTACCTGTTCGTATTATCATTTACATGGTAACTATATTATTATTTACTGCTGGCGCAATTTTAATGATTACTGCAAATCATTTTAATGAGCAAACAAAGCAATACCATGAAGATATCTTAAAACGTAAGGTTAGAGCTGTAGAATCAGCTATAGATTACGAAATGGATAATTTTCCTGGAGTAGCTACTAAAGAAAATGTACATAAAATACTTGAAGAAAGTTTTTTAAGAATTGCGGATATTAATAAAACTGATATCGTAATTTATGATTTGACAGGAAATAAAATTTTAACAACACAACCTGTCTCAACAACTTATCCAACTTTGCCTCAAAATATTTTAGATAGGTTAAATAAATCCAATGAATTAATTCTTACAAGCAAAGACTTGAATGATGATAGAAATGTCTATTCGTCATATAGTAATATAAAAAATTATTACAATGAAAATATAGCAATTCTCTGTCTACCTTATCAATCTAATCGTGATTTTTTACAGAGAGATATGTTTACTTTACTTGGAAGTTATGGTTTAGCTTTTGGTGTTATCCTTTTATTTGGAACTTTAGCAGTCTATTTTGTAACAAAAAAAACGCTTACTAAACTTTGGTCATTTGCTGATCGTATTAGAGAAACTGAAGTTATATCTAATAATATGCCAATTAGATATGATGGAAATGATGAGATAAAAATCCTTGTAGATTCGTATAATACAATGCTTCAAAAATTGAAAGAACAATCTGATCTAATTGCTAAGCAAGAACGAGAAGAAGCATGGAGAGATTTTGCAAAGCAAGTTGCTCATGAAGTTAAAAATCCATTAACTCCTATGAGATTATTAATTCAAAACTTGTTAAGAAAATTTGATGTTAATGATCCAGATCTAGAAGAAAAAACTAAGAGAACAGGAGCGATATTATTACAACAAATAGATACGATTTCTGCAATAGCAGAAGCGTTTTCAGATTTTGCTAAAATGCCATCAAGAGTTGATGAAAAAATTGATGTTGTTGATGTTATAAAGAACACTCTTTTTATATTTCCTGCAAAATATATAGAGTTTACTCATTCACCTGATGTTATAATGATGTATTTTGATAAACAGTATTTGAATAGAGTAATAACTAATATCACAAAAAATGCATTTCAATCTATTCCAAATAATATAGAGCCTAAAGTGAAAGTAGAAGTATTTCTTAAAAATAATTTTCTTCATATTAATATATCAGATAATGGAGAAGGAATACCTTTAAAAGCTCAGAAATCTATTTTTGTACCTAAATTTACAACAAAAAATAGTGGAATGGGAATTGGATTACCAATGGTTAAGAAGATTATTGATGATTATGATGGTACAATTCGTTTTGAATCAAAAGTTTCAGAAGGAACAACATTCTTTATTATGATACCTTATCATGAGTAGAAAACCTTTTAAGTTTAAACAGTTTGATATCTTTCAAGATAATACTGCTATGAAAGTTGGAACTGATGGTGTTTTGATTGGGAGCTGGACAAATATCTATAACGGGAATAAAATTTTAGATATAGGAACAGGAACAGGTTTAGTTTCTTTAATGTTAGCACAAAGATTTCCTGAAACTATAATTGATGCAATAGAAATTGATGAGTCTGCGTATTTACAGGCAATAGAAAATTTTCAGAATTCTATTTTTAAACAAAGATTGAAAGTTTTTAATACTCCAATTCAAGAGTATAATCCAAATGAAAAATATGATTTAATTGTAAGCAATCCTCCTTTTTTTAATGTTAATGATTTAGTAGAATTTGATACTCGTAAGCAAGCAAGACAACAAACAACACTAACTTTTTCTGAACTGTTAGATAAAACGAGTCTATTACTTAATAGAAATGGAGTTGCTAGTTTTGTTATTCCTTATGATCAAAAAGATTTATATATAGATATAGCATCAAAAAGATCTTTATACATATCAAGAATTCTTTATGTAAGAGGAAATAAAAATTCTTCATTGAAAAGAGTATTATTGGAATTTTCTTTTGATCAAAAAGAGATTGTGGAAGAAGATGAACTGATTATTGAGTTAGATAGACATCAATATACTGATGAATATATTAATCTTACAAAAGAGTTTTATTTAAAAATGTAATTATAAAAAATATAGATAAAAAAACCTCTAAATTACGATTAGAGGTTTTTGTAATATTATTTGAAATAAATTAAATTTTAGGACCTCCAGCTAATAGCTCTTCAGTAGCAAATTCTTCAAATTTTTTGAAATTTTCTTTAAATTTTTTAGCTAAAATTTTAGCATTTTCTTCATAAGCTTGTTCAGAATCAAATGAGCTTGATGGGTTTAATTTTTCAGAATCAATTCCTTCAATTGAGACAGGTACTTCAAATCCAAAATAAGGATCTTCTCTATATAAAATGTTATCTAACTTTCCATCAAGTGCAGCATTAATAACAGCTCTTGTGTCTTTTAAAGACATACGTTTTTTCTGTCCATTCCAACCAGTATTTATTAACCAAACATTTACTCCAGTTTTTTCTACTTTATGACTAAGCATTTCTGCATATTTTGTAGGGTGTAAAGGCATAAATGGTGCTCCGAAGCAAGAAGAAAATGTTGTTTGTGGTTCTGTAACTCCAGCTTCTGTTCCAGCAACTTTAGATGTATATCCAGAAATGAATAAATAAGCAGCTTGGTTTGGATTTAATTTTGCAATAGGAGGAAAAACACCATAGGCATCAAAAGATAAAAAGAAAATATTTTTAGGATTATTTCCTACTGATGGAATAGCGATATTTTCTATGTAATCAATCGGATAAGATACACGTGTATTTTCTGTAATGGATACATCAGTATAATCAACCTCGTTAGAATCTGATTTTAATTTTACATTTTCTAATAGAGAACCTTTTTTGATTGCTTCATAAATTTCAGGTTCACCTTCTTTTGATAGGTTGATTACTTTAGCATAACATCCTCCTTCAAAATTGAAAACTTTGTTATCTTCAGTCCATCCATGTTCATCATCACCAATTAATTGTCTATTTTTATCTGCAGATAATGTTGTTTTACCAGTTCCAGATAATCCAAAGAACATTGCTGTATCTCCATTTTTACCAGAATTTGCAGAACAGTGCATAGGTAAAGTATTTTTATAAACAGGAAGAGTAAAATTTAATGCAGAAAAAATTCCTTTTTTCATTTCACCAGTATAACCAGTACCACCGTTTAAAACAATTTTTCTTTTGAAGTTAAGAATAGAGAAGTTATGTTGTCTAGTTCCATCAGCTTCAGATGTTGCTACAAATGTAGGTGCATTAATAATTGTCCAATCAGCTTCACCAAAATTTTCTAATTCACTTTCTGTTGGGCGAATAAACATGTTGTAAATAAATAAATTAGCAGCTGGTGTTTCTGTAATTGCTCTAATTTTTGTTTTATAACTGTCATCAGCACAAGCAAAAGAATCCCTTACATAAATTTCACGATTACTTAAATGTTCTACAACTTTTTCGTATAAAGCGTCAAATTTTTCAGAATCAAAAGGAATATTTATATTCCCATCCCACCATACATTTTCTTTCGTTATTTCATCTTCAACGATGAATCTATCTTTAGGAGAACGTCCTGTAAATTCTCCAGTTAAAATATTAATAGCTCCAGAAGAGGTGATTTCTCCTTGTCCTAATTCTATCATTTTTTGAGTTAACTCATCAGGTGATAATTGATAGTTAATTTTGGAATTTTTTATTCCGTAAGATGCCAATTCTATACTCATTTAAGTGATTTTATACTATTATTAAAATTCTTATAATCAAGAAGTTTTTTGCAAAACTACAATAAAAATGTAATTAAAACTTTGATTTATATCATCAACTACAACGTTTTCGTAATTAATTATTCATACATTTTTTAGAAGTTATTATGCGTGCATACAAAAAAAAGCTTGTATTTAATATAAGTTTTATATTTTTGCACTAGTTTACAACAATTAAAATTAGAAAATTATGTCTGACATTACATCAAGAGTGAAAGCAATTATCGTAGATAAATTAGGAGTTGATGAAAGTGAAGTAACTCTAGAAGCAAGTTTCACTAACGATTTAGGTGCTGATTCATTAGACACTGTAGAATTAATTATGGAATTCGAAAAAGAATTTGACATCCAAATTCCAGACGATCAAGCAGAAAAAATTTCTACAGTAGGTCAAGCTGTAAAATACATCGAAGACTTAAACAAGTAATAGTTCCCTATTTTTATGGAATTAAAAAGAGTAGTAGTAACAGGTTTAGGCGCCCTAACACCAATTGGAAATACATACCAAGAATATTGGGATGGATTAGTAAATGGTGTAAGTGGCGCTGCGCCTATTACGCTTTTTGATGCAGCTCTTTTTAAGACACAATTTGCTTGTGAGGTTAAAAACTTCAATATTGAAGATCATTTTGACCGTAAAGAAGCACGTAAGATTGATCGTTGCGCCCAATTGGGAATTGTTGCTGCAAGAGAAGCAATCAAACATAGTGGTATTTTAGATGCTACTAACGTAAACAAAGAGCGTATCGGTGTTATATGGGGATCGGGAATTGGTGGAATTAAAACTTTTGAAGAAGAAGTAACTAATTTTGCAAATGGAAATGGAACTCCTCGTTTCAATCCTTTTTTTATCCCTAAGATGATTGCAGATATCACACCTGGTCATATATCAATGGAGTTTGGTCTAATGGGGCCTAATTATACAACTGTTTCTGCTTGTGCTTCATCTACAAATGCTATTATTGATGCTTACATGTTATTAAGACTTGGAAAGGCTGAAGCAATAGTGACTGGAGGTTCTGAAGCTGCTGTTACAGGTTCTAGTATAGGAGGATTTAATGCTTTACATGCCTTATCAACTAGAAATGATGATCCAAAAACAGCATCTAGACCATTTGACAAAGACCGAGATGGTTTTGTTATGGGAGAAGGTGCAGGATGTATTATTTTAGAAGAATATGAACATGCTATAGCAAGAGGTGCGACTATTTATGCAGAACTTGTTGGTACAGGAATGACAGCAGATGCACATCATATTACAGCACCACATCCAGAAGGAATTGGGGCTTTAAACGTGATGAGAGAAGCTTTAGCTGATGCAAATATTAGTATTACAGATATTGATCATATCAATATGCATGGTACATCAACTCCTTTAGGAGATATTGCAGAATCAAAAGCAATTCAAAAATTATTCGGAGAACATGCATATAATATTCAAATAAATTCAACAAAATCAATGACAGGTCACTTATTAGGTGGTGCTGGAATTGTTGAGGCTATTTCGACTATTGGTGCTATAAACAACGGTATTGTGCCTCCAACAATTAATCATTTTACGGATGATGAAAATCTTGATCCTAAAATTGATTATACATTTAACAAAGCTAGAGAGAAAAATGTAGAATATGCATTGAGTAATACTTTTGGTTTTGGTGGACACAATGCTTGTGTGATATTTAAGAAGTATAAGTAATGTCTTTCTTAAAAAAATTATTATCAAATATAATTAATCGTGATGGTTCTAAATCATCTGATCCTTTTTTGAAATTTTTGAAGTCTATCTTGGGATATACACCTCAAAATATTGAGATTTTTAAAGAAGCATTTACCCATAGATCTGCTCAAAAAAAAGATGAAAAAGGAAATAGTATTAATTTTGAAAGATTAGAATTTTTAGGAGATGCATTACTTGGTGCTTCTGCTGCAGTGCATTTATATTATAAAGCTCCCGAGCAGCAGGAAGGGTATTTAACAAAAATGCGTTCTAAAATAGTTTCTCGAAAACAATTAAACGCTATATCAAAAAAATTAGGCCTTTTAGATTTTTTAGAACCTCAGAACAATCACAATAATCTTGGAGAAGATGTAAATGGTGATATGCTTGAAGCTCTTGTAGGTGCTATTTATGTAGATGGAGGGATAGATGCAGTGCAAAACTTCATACAAATTAAAATTATTGACCCTTATGCGGATTTGGATCGTTTAGAACATACTATTACTAGCTATAAATCTTTAGTATTAGAATGGAGTCAAAAAACGAGAAATACAATAAGATTCAATACTTTTGATGAAGAAAGTGCAGAAGATTTACAAGTATTTGTTTCTGTTATTCGTCTTAATGAAAAAGTCCTATCCAAGGGAAGAGGAACATCTAAAAAGAAAGCTGAAGAAAACGCAGCAAAAAGAGCATATTATTCCTTACAAAAGAAAATAGAAAAAGTATAAATATGGCAGAATTACTCTTATATGATGATTGGATAGATTTCCATCTGATAGGAGTAAACTCTAATATGGATACTTCTACACAATTTATATTTCATTTAAACTCTACTTTTGGCACATATTTTCAGCGTGTTAAAGATTTAGATATTTGGATAGATGATCATACTTATTATTTTGAAATCTATGAATGGTTAGATAAAGTAAATAAAATTGATTATCAAATTATTAAAAATGTTCCAAATAAATCTGATTCTAAAAAAAATGAAGTAAATTTATCAAATCTATTCAAAGAGAGTATTGTATTAGTGCCTAATTACAAAGACTGTAATTATGTAGTAAAAATATCTGGTTGGGAAGGTGATTTGAAAGCTCTTCAATTACCATTTTTTGAAAATGATTTTATAAAAACAGTAAAAAAAATAGAAATTGATCTTATAAGTACAGCTGAAAGATTAGTTTTTTAAAAAAAATAATATTCATAAAAAAAAGGGAAAAAATTATGATTTACGATAAAGAATTTCTTAAAAAAACAAAGATTGTTGCAACCTTAGGGCCAGCAACAGAAAATCCTTCGATTTTATTAGAAATGATGAAGAAAGGGACGGATGTATTCCGTATCAATTTCTCTCATGCTGATTATGAAGATGTAAAACGTAAAATTGATACAATTCATCAATTGAATGAAGAGCATGGATATAATACAGCAATTTTAGCCGATTTACAAGGGCCTAAATTACGCATTGGTAAAATGGAGCATGAGGATTTTGTTATCAATCCAGGTGATATTTTAACATTTACTAATGAGGAAGTTATAGGAACAAATGAAAAAGTTTTTATGACTTATAAAAAGTTTGCTGAAGATGTTCAAGTTGGAGAAAATATTTTGATTGATGATGGAAAATTAATTTTCAAAGTAATCGAAACAAACGGAACTGACATTGTAAAAGCTGAAACGATACAAGGTGGACCATTACGTTCTAAAAAAGGAGTTAATTTACCTAATACTAAAATATCTTTACCAGCACTAACAGAAAAAGATAAAGAAGATGCAAAATTTGCAATTGAGAATAGAGTAGATTGGTTCGCATTATCTTTTGTTCGTTCAGGACAAGATGTAAAAGATTTATCTGATTTTATTGCAGCAAATGGAGATTTAAGAATTCCAATTATCTCTAAAATAGAAAAGCCAGAAGCATTAGAAAATATAGACGATATATTAGAATTTTCTGATGGTTTAATGGTTGCTAGAGGTGACTTAGGTGTTGAAGTTCCTTTTGAAATAGTTCCTAAAGCTCAAAAACAATTAATTGATAAATCTAAATTAGCTAGAAAACCAGTTATTGTTGCTACACAAATGATGGAAACAATGATTTCTAGTCTTACACCAACAAGAGCAGAAGTATCAGATGTTGCTAATGCTGTTTTCGATGGTGCTGATGCTGTAATGTTATCTGGAGAAACTTCTGTTGGTCAATATCCAGTTCAAGTTATTGAAAAAATGACAAGAATTCTTCAAACTGTAGAAGATGATGAACATGTGCATGTTCCAGAACATAAGCCAAGTGTAAGAAATGATCGTTTTGTGACAGATATGGTTTGTTATAATGCTGCAAAAATGGCTAAAGATACAGGTTCTAAAGCTATAGCTACTTTAACATATTCTGGGTACACAGCTTTCCAAATTTCATCTCATAGACCAAATTCATTTATTTTAGTTTACAATCCAAGTAAAAGAATTAATCGTATGTTGAACTTATTGTGGGGAGTAAAAGCAATTAATTATGATCCTCGTGATACATCAACAGATCAAACAATTACAGAAGTAAATATATTAGCTAAAAATGCAGGGTTTGTTGATTATGGAGATTTTATAATCAACTTAAATGCAATGCCAGCATTCGAAAAAGGAATGACAAATACATTACGTATTTCTATGATTTAAGATAATTCTTAATAATATAAACTTTAAATCCCGATTTTTTATCGGGATTTTTTATTTTGGGCAAACCCTATCGGGACAGGCTATTCGTTTTGTCTTTTATAAAATTAGTTACGACAAGCGTTCCTATTTTATAAAAGGATATCACTGCTATCCTTTTTGCAACTAATATTTTATAAGTAAAACTCAGTATCATTTTGTATGATCTGTTTTGTGAATTTTCTAAAAGAAATTACATGCAGAAATATAGAAACAGGAAAAATGGATATAATAATAGACCAATCTATTTCATCATTCATAATTCCAGTTAAAAATAAAATTATTATGCCTATTGATGCAAAAGCTAGTGGCACTGAATAATTAATAAAAATATATTTTATGGGAAATATTAATGGAATAAAAAGAAAACAAATGCTCAATTCTAACATAAAGGAAGGTTGTATAAATAGAGTTAACAGGATACAAGGAGTCGTTGTTAATATGCAATCAATAATAAAGGATAATTCATTTTTTAATATATATTGTTTATTTGATAACTTAGAAAATAAAAAATATTCTAGTTTTTCTGGTTTCATAATCAAACCATAATTAATGTAGATAATACTAAAAAAACTTATTGTAAATAAATTTTTATTGTTTTCAGTTAATCCTTGATAAGCTAAGTAAGTAGCAAAAAGAATAATTATACTATTTACCTTGTAACGTCTGTAGCTTGTAATCAATAAGACATTAATTTTTTGAAAAGGCAACTTAAATCTAATTTTTCCTTTCTGTTCTTTATAAAATGTAAAAAATAATATAGCAAGAGTAGAAAAATAAATAACATTATATTCTTTCAAATAGATAGAAACAGCAATTGTAATAGAATTACTGATAAGTAAATCTAAAAGATAAATTAAATAAACTTTTCTTTTACTAAAAGGATTACATAGTATTTCCCAATCTGTTCTATTATTAATATATTGACAACTTGTAAAAATAAAATATCCTAATAAATAAGGTGTAAAATCAAACAAAGGAAATATGTTTGAAGAGCCATTAACAAGCTTTATTAATGTAAAAAAATATACTAATAAAATTACCCAAAAGAATGAAGCATCCTTATGAATTAATTTTCTATATCTATTTTTATAAATAATTTGTAGCGTATAAATTAACTTATTCATTGTTTCGATTTTGGTTAAATAAGTTGACTATATTATCATTCTCTATTTCAACAACTTTTTTTTCATTTACGAAAAAAGTTTTTGTTAAATAAGGAGAAATAATTTCGATGATATGAGAAGAAACAAAAACAATGTTTTTCTCAGCTAATTTTTTTATAAGGTTTAGTAAAATATAATTGCTCTCAATATCAAGTCCATTAAATGGTTCATCAAAAATATAAATCTTATAATCATCAAATTGAAGAATACAGTTAATATATGCTTTTTTCAAAGTACCAGTAGACATTGCGATTAATTGAATGTTTTCATCAATATCAAAAATTTTATTTGTAGTGGGATTTGATTTTTCTCGCCCAGAAACTTTTTGGTAAAAATCATAAAACTCTTTTGCCGTTAAATATTCATATACATTTGGTTCTGTTGCAAGAAAAGCTATATCAGTAGTTTTTAAATCTTCACTATTATAGAATATTTCTCAATTATACGTTTTTAAACCTGCAATAGCTTTTAATAACGTACTTTTCCCTTGTCCATTTCTGCCGAAAAGACCATAAAGTCCAACTGAATTTATAGAGATATCAATGTTATTAAGTATTGTTTTTTCATAGTATTTAATTGATTTAATTTTTAATCTAAAATTAGGTTGATTCATAGAACAGTTTTTATAAATAAAAATACTTATAAAGTTTTTATAAAATAGTACTATACTACTACATATTTTATAAATTAGCGAGTTCGAATTACAGCAATTATGAGTGTATACAATGTTATATTGTCAGGAGGTGTAGGAAGTAGACTTTGGCCTCTTTCAAGAAAAAGTCATCCTAAGCAATATTTACCATTATTTGATGGAAAGTCTTTATTTGAATTGACTATTGAAAGAAATTTATGTGTTGCAGATAAATTAATGATTATAGGAAATAAAGAAAATGATCATTTAAGTCAGGAAGCATTAGATAAATTTGATATAGAATATACAAAAATTGTAGAAGCTGTTCCTAGAAATACAGCCGCAGCAATCGCTTTTGCTGCATTAGCAGTTGATGATGATGATATTTTAATTGTAACTCCTTCAGATCATTTGATTGAAGATAAAGAGGTGTACAAAGAAGCAATGCAAAAAGCTATTGAATTAGCTGAAAATGATTATATAGTAACATTTGGAGTTCAACCAACTCGTCCTGAAACAGGATATGGTTATATAGAACATAAAGGAGATAAAGTACTTTCTTTTCGTGAAAAACCTAATCATATAACAGCACAAGATTTTATTGAGCAAGGTAATTTTTTATGGAATAGTGGAATGTTTTGCTTTAAAGCTAAAGTTTTATTAAAAGAATTAAAAAAGTTCGAAAAAGAAATTTACGAAACATCAAAAACAGCTTGGAAAGAAAGTGTTAATGGAGAATTAGATGAAATTCTTTCTTTACAAATTCCTTCGAATAGTATAGATTATGCTGTCATGGAGCGTAGTAAAAAAATAAAAGTTGTTCCTGCGTGTTTCGTATGGAATGATTTAGGGTCTTTTGAATCTTTATACGATTACTTTCAGTTAAATGGTCATGATATTGATCGTAATGGAAATATGGTTATAGGAACAGATGTTTATACATCTTTTGTAGGGTTACAAAATTGTATTTTTGTTAATACCCCTACAGCTAATCTTATTTTACAAAAAGAATATTCTCAAGAAGTAAAGAATATTTATACACATTTAGAGAAAAATAATTCACCCTTAATTTAAAATTAAAATATTGTCTTTTTTTATGTTTTTATTCGAAATATAATTGAATTTTATTCGTTAGATTTGTTTTGAAACATTATAATTAAAAAGATGACAATAGGTATTACTTTTGGAATATTTGACTTATTACATGCAGGTCATGTAATGATGTTGGAAGAAGCAAAAAAACAATGTGATTATTTAATTGTAGGCTTAAATACAGATCCTGCATTGGTTGATCCTTCTAAAAATAATCCAACACAATCTATTGTAGAACGTTATATACAGTTAGAAGGTTGTCGTTTTGTTGATGAAATTATTCCTTACGAAACAGAACAAGATTTATTTGATATGCTAAGTGCTTTACCAGTTAATATTCGTATTATAGGTGAAGAGTATAGAGATAGAGATTTTAATGGTAAGCAGTATTGTATAGATAATGATATAAAAATTTATTACAACAAACGTAGTCATCGTTTTTCAAGTTCAGGACTTAGAAAAGTAGTAGCGACTTTAGAGAAAAAAAAGTAACAATATTTTTCAAGAAACAATGAATTTTTAAATGATGAATGATCAATATAAAATTGCTGTAATCGGTCTTGGTTACGTAGGTTTGCCATTAGCAAGATTATTTGCAACGAAGTACTCTGTAATTGGATTTGATATAAATCAAAATCGTATAGAAGAATTAAATTCAGGAAACGATTCTACATTAGAAGTAGATAATCAAAATTTAAAAGAAGTTTTAATAAAAAATAATCCAATTGAAAACAATGAAATTGGATTATTTTGTTCTTCAAATATAAGCGATATAAAAAATGCAAATATTTATATTGTAACAGTACCAACACCTGTAGATAAAAATAATAGACCGGATTTAACACCTCTAAAAAAAGCATCAGAAACGGTAGCGAAGGTTTTAGCTAAAAATGATATAGTAATCTATGAATCTACCGTTTACCCAGGAGTAACAGAAGAAGAATGTATTCCTGTTTTAGAGCAAAAATCAGGTTTAATTTTTAATCAAGATTTTTTTGCAGGCTATTCTCCGGAAAGAATTAATCCTGGAGATAAAAAACATACTGTAGAAAAAATTCTAAAAGTTACTTCAGGTTCAACACCAGAAATAGGTAAAATAGTAGATAATCTTTATCGTTCTGTAATTATAGCCGGAACACATTTGGCTCCATCAATAAAAGTTGCAGAAGCTTCTAAAGTAATAGAAAATTCTCAACGAGATATAAATATTGCATTTATAAATGAATTAGCGAAGATTTTTTCTTTAATGGATATAGATACAAATGATGTTTTAGAAGCTGCAGGAACAAAATGGAATTTCTTGAAATTTCAACCAGGTTTAGTAGGCGGACATTGTATTGGTGTAGATCCATTTTATTTAGCTCAGAAGGCTCAAGAAATAGGTTATTATTCTGAGTTGATTTTAGCTGCAAGAAGACTAAATGATTCTATGGGAGCATTTGTAGCTTCACAAATCGTAAAACTTTTAATTAACAAGGATATAAAAGTGAAAGGAGCTAAAATATTGAATTTAGGAATTACTTTCAAAGAGAATTGTCCAGATATAAGAAATTCTAAAGCAATTGATGTTATTAGAGCTTTAGAAGAATATGGAATTAAAGTCGAAACTTACGATCCTTGGGTTGATGAAAAAGAGGTAAATAGAGAATATTCATTAAACTATCTTTCACAATTAAAAGAAGATAATAAATATGATGGTATTGTTCTAACTGTAGCACATAAAGAATTTTTAGAACTTGATTTTTCAAAATTTTTAAATGAGCAAGGTGTTATTTATGACGTAAAAGGAGTATTACCAAAAGAAAAAGTAGATAAAAGATTATAATGAAAGCAACAGAAACAAAATTGAAAGGCTGTTTTATTTTAGAGCCTACAGTTTTTGAGGATTCAAGAGGTTATTTTTTTGAATCATATAATGAAAATAAGATAAAAGAAATTTTAGGTTATGTACCAAATTTTGTACAGGATAATCAATCAAATTCTTCTTATGGAGTAATCAGAGGTCTTCATATACAAGAAGGAGATTATGCTCAAGCAAAATTAGTGCGAGTTGTGGAGGGAAGTGTTATAGATGTAGCTGTAGATGTTCGCCCAGAATCAGAAACTTTTGGTCAATCTGTTGCGGTTGAGTTATCTGCAGAAAATAAAAAACAATTATTTATCCCAAGAGGTTTTTTACACGGTTTTTCAGTGATTTCTGAAAAAGCAACTTTTTTTTATAAATGTGATAATGGATACAATAAATCTTCTGAGAATGGAGTTAATCCATTAGATCCTGAACTTAGGATTGAATGGGGGATTCCAGAAGATAAAATGATTATTTCTGAAAAAGATTTAGAAGCACAATCATTTGATTCTTTTAAAAAATAATTAAAATTTTGAATAAGAAATAAACAGTTAATCTCTTTTTTGATATAAGACTCTAATTGTTTTTATTTATAAAATATTTATATATGAAAATTACTGTAGTAGGAACAGGATATGTAGGTTTATCAAATGCTATTTTATTAGCACAACATAATGAAGTAATTGCATTAGATATTATTCCTGAAAAGATAGAAATGTTAAATAATAAGTTGTCTCCAATTGAAGATAAAGAGATTATTGAATTTTTAGCTGAAAAAGAATTGAATTTCAAAGCGACCTTAAATAAGGAAGAAGCTTATAAAAATTCAGAATTTGTAATTATTGCAACTCCGACAGATTATGATCCTAAAACAAATTACTTTAACACCAATAGTGTTGAAAAAGTAATAGAAGATGTAATAAGATATAATCCTACAGCAGTAATAATTGTAAAGTCAACTGTTCCTGTTGGTTTTACAAAAGACGTAAAACAAAAATATACAATTGATAATGTTATTTTTTCTCCAGAGTTTTTAAGAGAAGGAAAAGCATTATATGATAATTTATACCCTTCTCGTATTATTATAGGAGAACAAAGTGATAGAGCGCAAGTTTTCGCAAACCTTTTAAAGCAAGGAGCGATTAAACAAGATATTGAAACTTTATTCACTGATTCAACTGAAGCAGAAGCTATAAAATTATTTTCTAATACTTATTTAGCAATGCGTGTAGCTTATTTTAATGAATTGGATAGTTATGCCCAAATTAATGGATTAGATAGTAAACAAATTATAGAAGGAGTAGGTTTAGATCCTAGAATTGGGTCTCATTATAATAATCCATCATTTGGATACGGAGGATATTGTTTACCAAAAGATACAAAACAGTTGTTAGCTAATTATAATTCTGTACCTAATAATATTATTCAAGCAATTGTAGATGCTAATCGTACACGTAAAGATTTTATTGCAGATTCTATTATTGCAAAAGGACCTAAAAAAGTTGGTGTTTATCGTTTGATTATGAAATCTGGTTCAGATAATTTCCGAGCATCTGCTATACAAGGTGTAATGAAAAGAATAAAAGCAAAAGGGATAGAAGTTGAGGTTTTTGAGCCAGCTCTTAAAGAAGATAATTTTTTTGGGTCAAAGGTCGTAAGCGATTTAGAGCAATTTAAAAAAGAATGTGACGTAATAATTTCTAATCGAAATGCACCTGAATTGTCTGATGTACAAGAAAAAGTTTATACAAGAGATCTTTTTGGAAACGATTAATTAAATATTTATAGTTATTCGAATCTTGAAATAAAAGTATGCTACTCAGAGCTTGTCGAAGAGTCTTTGTAGTTAGAAAGTATTTATGTTATTCGAATTTCTAAACTCTAACAATAAAAAACTAAGAGAAAATGAATCAAGAAAATAAAAAAATATTAGTTACTGGATCAGCAGGATTTATAGGTTTTTATTTAAGTAAAGCATTATTGAATCTTGGTTATAAAGTTATAGGTCTAGATAATATTAATGATTATTATGATATTAATTTAAAATATAATCGACTAAAAGAATTAGGAATTAATCGGGAAGAAGCTGAAGAATTTAATTTTTTAGCACAATCTTCAATAGAAGAAAATTTCAAATTTATACGATTAAATCTAGAAGACAGAGAAAATCTACCTCAATTATTTAAAAAACAAAACTTTGATTATGTGGTTAATTTAGCTGCACAAGCAGGGGTTCGTTATAGTTTAGAGAATCCAATGGCTTATGTAGATAGTAACTTGGTCGGCTTTGTAAATATTTTAGAATGTTGTAGACATAATAATATAAAACATTTTGTTTATGCTTCTAGCTCTTCAGTTTATGGAGAAAATGAAAAGATTCCATTCAGTGAAAACGATCAAGTAGATCATCCTGTTAGTTTATATGCTGCAACTAAAAAAGCGAATGAACTAATGGCTCACACGTATAGTCATTTATATCATTTACCAACATCAGGACTACGTTTTTTTACGGTTTATGGTCCTTGGGGTCGTCCTGATATGGCTCCTATGTTATTCGTTGATGCAATTACTAATAATCGTGAAATTAAAGTATTTAATAACGGTGAAATGAGCCGTGATTTTACATTTATAGAAGATATAGTGCAAGGAATAATAATAACTTTGCATCATCCATGCAATAAAAATATAGCTTATCAGTTATTTAATATAGGTAACGGATCTCCAGTGTCTTTAATGTATTTTATAGAATGCATAGAGAATTCATTAGGAGTTAAAGCGAAAAAAAATATGCTACCTATGCAGCCAGGTGATGTTCCAAGAACATGGGCTGACACTACTTCACTCAACCAACTAGGGTACAGAAGTACCACACCTATAGAAGAAGGCATTCAGCAATTTGTTGAATGGTTTAAAGGGTATTATAAAAAATAATAAAAATGGAACACGATATAAGACCGTGGGGTGAGTATTGGGTATTAGAGGATGCTGATACACATAAGGTAAAGCGTATACAAGTAAATCCAGGAGGTAGATTATCTTTACAGTATCATCATCAAAGAGCAGAAGTATGGACTATTGTTTCTGGGATTGGTACAATTACTATCAATGAAACGATTAAAGACTATAAAGTAGGAGAAGTTGCTCAAATTCCATTAGGTGCTCATCATCGCATAGAAAATAAAACTTCAGAACCTGTTGTATTCATAGAGGTACAGCATGGAACTTATTTTGGGGAAGATGATATTGTTAGAGTTGAAGATGATTATAATAGATCATGAGTATAGTACATGTTTTATTAACAGGAGGTATAGGAAGTCGTCTTTGGCCTTTATCAAGAAAAACTAGTCCCAAACAATATTTAAATTTATTTGATGGAAAGTCTTTATTCGAATTAACTATAAATCGTAATAAAGAAATAGCAGATAAAATTATAATTGTAGGTAATAAAGATAATTCTCATCTTAGTCAAAAAGCGATGGAGTTATGTAATTTACCTTATACAAATATTATTGAATCTACACCTAGGAATACTGCTGCGGCAATAGCCTTTGCAGCTTTTAGTGTTAATTCTGATAGTATTCTTATCATTACTCCTTCAGATCATCTTATATCTGGCATGCCATCATATCAAGAAGCAATGAATGAAGGAATAAAGAAAGCAGAGCAAGGTTTTATTGTTACCTTCGGAATAAAACCTACTCGTCCAGAAACTGGATATGGATATATAGAGCATGAAGATGATTTTGTAAAATCTTTTCGTGAAAAACCAAATAAAGATACTGCTGAAGATTTTATTGAAAAAGGTAATTTTTTATGGAATAGTGGAATGTTTTGTTTTAAAGCTTCAGTATTCTTAGAAGAATTAAAATTTTATGAAAAAGAACTATATATAAAAGCATATGATGCTTGGAAAAATTCTAAAAATGGTTTTTTGGATGAAAACTTATCTTTAGAAATACCTAGTATATCAGTTGATTATGCCGTGATGGAACGTTCTAAAAAGATAAGGGTAGTTTCTACATCATTTGAATGGTCTGACTTAGGTTCTTTTGAATCTCTTTATGAATATTTTGTGACTAATGGTTATTCAAAAGATGAAAATGGTAATATAGTTATAGGAACTGATATTTTCACAGGATTCGTTGGGTTAGAAAATACCATATTAGTTCATACAAAAGATGCTCTTCTTGTCGTTCAAAAAGAAAAATCTCAAGATGTTAAAAAGATATACAATGTGTTAGATAAAATGCAATCTAAATTATTGGATTAATAACTTTTAATAAAAAAAGTATTATGGATAAAAATAAAAAAATATATATCGCAGGTCACAACGGTATGGTTGGCTCTGCTATTTGGAGACAATTATTAAGTAATGGTTATACTAACTTAATTGGAAAATCATCAAAAGAATTAGATTTAAGGAACCAATTTGCTGTAAAAGAATTTTTTGAAAAAGAACAACCAGATGTTGTGATAGATGCTGCTGCTCGTGTTGGAGGAATTTTAGCGAATAATAGCTATCCATACCAATTTTTGATGGAGAATATGCAAATTCAAAATAATTTGATTGATAATTCTTTATTAAATAATGTGGAAAAATTCATTTTTTTAGGATCATCTTGTATTTATCCAAAGTTCGCTTCTCAACCATTAAAAGAAGAATATTTATTAACAGATTCTTTAGAACCAACAAATGAATGGTATGCAGTAGCAAAAATAACAGGAATTAAATCATGTGAAGCAATTAGAAAGCAATTTGATAAAGATTATGTTTCTTTAATGCCAACGAATTTATATGGAACATATGATAATTTTGATTTAAATACGTCTCATGTTTTACCAGCCATGATTCGTAAGTTTCATGAAGCTAAAGTGAATAATAATACTCCAGTTACTTTATGGGGATCAGGAACTCCTCTACGTGAATTTTTATTTGTAGATGATATGGCAGCTTCAGTTATTTTTGCTTTAGAAAATAAATTACCAGAACACTTGTATAATGTAGGAACAGGAGAAGATCTTACAATAAAAGCATTAGCAGAATTAATCCAATCAATTGTGGGGCATACAGGTGATATTATTTGGGATAGTGAAAAACCAGATGGAACACCTCGTAAATTAATGGACATCTCTAAAATGCATGCTTTAGGATGGAAACATAAAATAGGATTATCAGAAGGTATACAACAAACATATCAATGGTTTTTAGAAAACCAAGATAATTTTAAAGAAGTAAAAATTTAATACACTAAACAAAGGGATGAAAGTAGCATTAATTACAGGAATAACAGGACAAGATGGTTCTTATTTAGCTGAATTATTATTAGAAAAAGGATATATGGTTCATGGGATAAAAAGAAGAGCATCTTCATTTAATACCCAAAGAATAGACCATTTATATATTGATCAACACGAACAACATGTAAATTTTAAATTACATTATGGAGATTTAACAGATTCAACAAATATAATTCGAATTATACAACAAATTCAACCTGATGAAATTTATAATTTAGGTGCAATGTCTCATGTAAAAGTATCTTTTGATTCTCCTGAGTACGTAGCTAATGTAGACGGAATGGGAACATTACGTATCTTAGAAGCTGTTCGTATTTTAGGGTTAGAGAAAAAAACACGTATTTACCAAGCTTCAACTTCTGAGCTGTACGGAGGACTTCCTGAGAATAAAAATGCAGCAGGTTTCTATGATGAAAACTCACCATTTTATCCTCGTTCACCTTATGGAGTTGCTAAAATATATGGTTTCTGGATTACTAAAAATTATAGAGAAGCTTATAATATGTATGCATGTAATGGTATTTTATTTAACCATGAATCTCCTCGTCGTGGAGAAACATTCGTAACACGTAAAATCACTATGGCAACAGCTGCAATTGCTTTGGGTAAACAAGACACGCTTTATTTAGGTAATCTTAACGCACTACGTGATTGGGGACATGCTAAAGATTATGTAGAGGCAATGTGGCGTATACTACAACAAGAAACGGCAGAAGATTTTGTAATTGCTACAGGAGTAACAACATCTGTTAGAGATTTTGTAAAAATGGCATTCAATGAAATTGGTGTTGAGTTAGCTTTTGAAGGTGAAAATGAAAATGAAATCGCTAAAGTTGTAAAATGTTCTAATCCTCTTTATCAATTAGAAATAGGAAAAGTAGTTGTAAAAGTAGATCCTGCTTATTACAGACCTACCGAAGTTGATTTACTGTTAGGAGATCCAACAAAATCTAAAACAAAATTGGGTTGGGAGCCTCAGTATGATTTAGTTGGCTTAGTAAAAGATATGATGGAGTCTGATTTGGTTTATGTTGATAAATGGCATAATGCAAATTGGGAAAATATTGTTGGGTAAATTATAATATTAAATGGTAATAATTGAATTTTTAAAGAATAAATTATTTAATCTAGATAGTAGAAGTTATAAAATGATTATAAATATTTTCTTATCTTTTTTATTTAAAGGAGGAAACATGGTAATTAATTTTATATTGGTTCCAATAACAATTAATTTATTAACATCTAACGAATATGGTTTATGGCTTACTTTGAGTTCAATTATTGCCTGGTTTGGAATATCTGATATTGGATTAGGTAATGGTCTTCGTAATAGATTTGCAGAAGCAGTAGCAAATAATGATAAATATAAAGCTAGAGAATATGTAAGTACAACTTACTTTGTAATATCAGTATTTATAATCATTGTGTGGTCTTTATTTTCATTTATAAATATTTATATTGATTGGACTAGTTTACTAAATTTAGATAGTACTTTAAAAGAAGATTTATCGCAGACAATGTTTATTTTAATAAGTTTTTTTTCAGTTCAATTTATTGTAAATATAATCAACACTATTTTATATGCTAATCAAGAGCCAGGAAGAGTCGCAAAAAATAGTTTTTTAGGTAATCTATTAGTGTTGATTTGTATACAAGTACTAGTTTTATTAAAAATAAAAGGATCGTTAGTCTTGTTTGCTATTATAACTAATATTTTTCCTCTGATAGTAACCCTTATATTAACATTTATTATGTTTAATGGTTCATTAAAGGATTATAGGCCATCATTAAAGTTAGTAAGATTAAAATATATGAATGATCTTATGAATTTAGGATTAAAATTCTTTTTTATTCAAATTTCAATGATCTTTATTTTACAGTCTACAAATATTTTAATAACAAGATTATTAGGAGCTAATGAGGTAACCGTTTTTAATATTGCTTATAGATACTTTTCTATTCCACTTACAATTTCATTAATAATTTTTTCTCCTCTATGGAGCGCATTTACTGATGCTTATAGTAAAAATGATTTTAATTGGATAAAAAAAATTTATGTCAAAGCAAATTATTTTATGGCATGTATTATTTTTTCATATATAATATTTTTTTTATTAAGTGATTATATTTATAATATATGGATAGGTAAGAAAGTCATAATACCTTTTAAAGTTTCTTTTTTAATGATGATTTATATGATATTTTTAACTTATTTTTCATCATTTATACTTTTAATAAATGGAATAGGGAAATTAAAAATTCAATTATACTTGTATGTTATATCAGCTCCTATTTATATATTTTTAGCAAATATATTAGGTACTAAATATGAACTAAACGGTATTATTATTTCTAATATAATAATTTATTTGATTTTTAGTTTTTTTACGTATTATCAGTTAAATAAATTGATAAATAATAAAGCAAAAGGAATTTGGAATAAATAGGTTATGACAAATAGTAATATTAAAACATTTTTATTTTCATTATTTTCAGGAGCTAGAATAAATTTAATTGGTCAACTTTTTGGTTCTGAAGTTTTTGCTTTGTTATTTCTTCCGTATAAAAAAATTTTTAGTTTTTTTAGAATTTATCCATTTAAGCAATTAACTATTCCTTATTTATTTTTTATTATAGCTTTAATAATAAGCGATATTTTTATAAATAATACAGGGGTAGATAATTTTTTAAGAGGTTGGGCTAGCGTTATTTTTTCTTTAATTCAATTAATTTTTTTATTTACGTTATTTACAAAATCAGAGAATAATTATAATATATTTTTGATAAGTTCAGCAATATCTTTTTTTATTTTTAGACCAGAAATGAATAGCGAATTTGTTTTAGAAGGTAATGATTTTAAAGTATATTACATGGCGGGAGTAAACTATTTGATATTATTTATAGGATACTATTTAGGTAAGAAAAAAGCAATGTATGTTTTTGTATTATTTTTTAGTTATTCATTGTTTTGTATGATTGCTGACGCTAGATCAAATGGAGTAGTTTATTTTTTTACAGGTCTTTTATTAATTATAAAGATGAAAAAAATTAAATTAACAAAAGATAAACTTGTTATGATTTTTTTGTTAATTCTTATTATTGGTTATTGTAGTTATATAATATATGTAAATAGTGTATTAAAAGGAGAAATAGGAGGTTCTAATGCTCAACAATTAAAATCATTAAATAATCCTTATAATCCAATTGAATTAATTGTAACAGGAAGAAAAGAAGCTTTATTTCCTATTTATCCAATTAAAGATCATTTTGTTTTCGGCTTAGGCTCATGGGCTGAAGATAATTCCGGAAAATATATAAAACTATATAATTCAATGAATGATGGACAACCTAGAGAAAGTAAACTTATTCCAGCTCATTCAATATTTTTTGCAACTTGGTTATGGTCAGGTATTCTTGGAGTTATTTCAGTAGTATTAATTTATTTTAGAGCTTTTAAAATGGCTTTCACTTTATATACGAAAACGAATAAACGAATACTTATACTTATTATACCTTTATTATTTGACCAAATATGGAATTTTTTCTTTTCTCCAATGGGACATATGAGAATTTCATCACCTTTCTTTTTAGCTATAACAGCTATTGAATTTTATAAATATATTAAATATGATAAAAAAACCTCTCTTTAGTATTGTAATTGTTAATTATAATTATGGTAAATTTCTTAAACAAGCTATAGAATCAGTAATTAATCAAAAATTTAATAATTATGAATTAATAATTATTGACGGAGGTAGTACTGATGATAGTGTAGATATTATTAAATCTTTTGAATCACATATTTCTTATTGGATATCAGAAAAAGATAATGGGCAAAGTGATGCTTTTAATAAAGGCTTTTCAAAAGCTAATGGTGAATTTTATTTTTGGCTTAATGCAGATGATATTTTAATGCCTAATAGTCTTATTAATATTTCTAATTATTTAAATAAAGATAATAAATGTAAGTGGATTGCGGCAAATACAGTTTTCTTTAATGAAGACAATGAAATATTAAGATGTAGAAGAGGTATAAAATGGAAAGATTTTTTAATTAAACAAGGGCCTATATATGTTTATGGACCTTCTACAATTTTCCATAAAGAATTATATAATAAAGCAAATGGCTTTGACGAAGGATTATATTATACAATGGATACAGATTTATGGATGAGATTTTCTAATTTAGGGTATAAATTTTATAGATTACCAAAATATGTTTGGGGTTTAAGAATTCATAATGAATCAAAGACATCACACGCTTTTACGAATATGGCAAATCCAAAATTTGAAAAAGAAAGATTATATATTCAATCAAAAAATAATTGGACTTATAAATCCCAAAAAATAATATTTCAAAAAATATATAAAATTTTAAGTGGTACGTATTTATTCTCCTATATCGATACGTTAAATTATAAAAATACAAAATTACAAAAATGAAAATAATCATTCAGGTGTTATTTTTCATGTTTCCATGGAAAATAAGAAGAATTTTATTAAATAAAATTTTTAAATATGATATACATAAAACATCTAAAATAGGATATTCAATTATTCTTTCAAAAAAATTACTTATGGAAAAGCATTCTAGAATAGGTAATTTCTCTTTTTGTCAGGGTATTGATTTATTGCATTTAAAAGAATATGGTAGGTTAGGAACTTTTAATTACATCACAGGTTATTCATCTTATTTGAAAAGTCATTTTTCTCATGTTAAAAATCGAAAATGTGAATTTATTATAGGTAAACATAGTGCAGTAACTTCTAGACATTTTTTAGATGCAACTGCAGGAATATATATAGGTAATTACACAACTTTTGCTGGTATTAAATCTCAGATATTAACCCATAGTATTGATATTGAGTTGAATATACAAGATGCCGAGATGGTAGAAATAGGTGATTATTGTTTTGTAGGTACGGCTTGTATTTTTTTGAAAGGGTCTAAACTTCCTAATAATAGTATTTTAGGAGCTAATTCATTACTTAATAAAAAAAATGAAAAAGAATGTGCTTTATATGGAGGTGTCCCAGCAAGATATATAAAAGATATACCTATAGAAAAATATAAGTATTTTCAAAGAAAAATAGGTTTTGTAAAATAATTTTATGAAGATAGTCCATTGTATATCTTCATTAGATATTTCAACCGGAGGACCGGCAAGAAGCTCTACAAGTTTGATTAATGAGTTATTATTAGATTCAAGTATTTCGACAATAGATGTTTTGACTTTATTATCTAACCAACCAATTATAAATCAATGTATTAATGATAAAGGGAATATTCAGTTTTTTTCACCTTCAATTTCTAAGTATTCTAAAGGTCTAAAAAAATATTTGAATAAATCTAAAGAATCAGATATTTATCATGCACATGGTATATGGGGATTAACAATGCATCAAGTTGTTAAAGAAGCAAGGAAGTATGAAAAACCTTATATTATTTCTGCTAGAGGAATGTTAGAACCTTGGTCTATGCAGCAAAGTAGACTAAAGAAAAAACTTGCAATGTTTTTGTACCAACATAAAGATTTAAAAAATGCAGCATGTATACATGCTACGGCATTATCAGAAGCAGAAAGTATACGAAATTTAGGTTATAAAAATCCAATTGCAGTTATTCCGAATGGGATTGATTTATCTGAATATCCTCTGAAAGAGAAAAAAAATGAAATAAGTGATAGAAAAAAAACACTGCTTTTTTTATCACGCATTCATCCTAAAAAAGGAATTGAAATTCTTTTAGAGACTTGGGAAAATATTTCAAAAGTAAATAGAAAAGACTGGCAAATAGAGATAGCAGGAAATGGAGAGGAAAGTTATATCAAAGAATTAGATGATAAAATTGTTAATCTCGGTCTACAAGACTCTGTAAAAATTATAGGACCTCAATTTGGAGATGAAAAAATTGAAACCTATCACCGTGCAGATTTATTTATTTTACCGACCTATTCAGAAAATTTTGGAATGGTAGTAGCAGAAGCCTTGGCTTGTGGAGTACCAGTAATTACAACTAAAGGAACTCCATGGGAAGATTTGAAGCAATATCAATCTGGTGCTTGGATTGATATAGGAGTAGAACCTTTAAAACAATGTTTAGAACAATATTTAATAAAAGATAGATCTGAATTACAACAAATGGGAGTAAACGGAAGAAAGTTGGTAGAAGATAAATATTCTATTCAATCTGTTGCTAAACAATTTATAGAATTGTACCAATGGATGATATATAAAAATAATAAACCAAATTTTGTAATAGCATGAAAATTATTCAATTAATTTCTGAGATAGATAATGAATCTAATGGCGTTGCTAATTCCGCACCAAATTTAACATTAGAATTAAATAATTTAGTAGATGATGTTAATATTTTTACATTTAGTAATAATACAGATAAGTGGAATAAAATAAATGTTGAGGTCTTTCCTATATGGGGGAAAAAATTGAATAATTCTTTTCAATTTTCACCGAAATTATATAGTACATTAAAAAATAATATTAATAATACTGATATTATCCACTGTCATGGTACACGTGTTTTTCCTTTTATAGTTCCCTTTTATATTAATAGATCTAAATCAAATTGTAAAATAATTATCTCTCCAAGAGGATCTTTTTGTGATTTTATAATAGGACAAAATAAAAAACAAAAATTTATTTCAGATTATTTTTTGGGTAATATGAAAGCTCTACACAATGCAGATATGTTTCATGCGACTTCTTATCAAGAATATGAAGAAATTAGAAAATTAGGATTAAATCAACCTGTAGCTATTATTTCAAATGGAATAGTATTTAATGATAGGATTGATATAGAAAAGAAAAAAACGTTATTATTTCTTTCAAGAATAGATAGAAAAAAAAATATAGAAACATTACTTAAAGCCTGGAGTATAATAAAAGATGAGTTTAAAGATTGGAATCTTAAAATTGTAGGATCAGGTGAATCTAATTATTTTAAAAGCTTAACAGATTTATCAGTAGAATTAAAGAATGAAAGAGTTAGATTTTTAGGAGAAATTAAAGGAAAAGAAAAATTTGATTTAATGGCTAGTTCAAGTCTTTTTATATTGCCATCATTCAATGAAAATTTTGGAAATGTTATTGTAGAATCACTCTCTTTTGAAACACCTGTAATAACAACTAAGGGAACACCTTGGGAAAGTGTAGTAGAAAAAGAATGTGGATGGTGGATTTCTACAGATTTAGATGAGGTTGTAACACAGTTAAGAGATTCTATGTCAATGTCCATAGGTGATTTACATACAATGGGTAAAAACGGTAGAGAATGGATTAATAAGGAATTTTTGTGGAATTTTAAAGCTAAACAAATGTTACAAGCTTATAATTGGATTACTGGTAAAGATTCAGCTAAACCAGATTTTATTATTTTATAAAAAAGTATGGATTTATCAAATTATAAAGAATCTAAGCCTAAAAATTTTAAAAGAATTTTATGGTATATTGTTAATGGAACTATTTTTAGATGTTTACCATCTGTATATTTGAAATATTTTAGAAATTTATTATTGAGATTATTTGGAGCAAAAATTCCTATGGGGGTATTAGTTTATCCATCATGTAAAATTTATGCTCCTTGGAATTTAGAAATGAAAGAATATAGTTGTATTGGACCTAATACAGAAATTTATAATAAAGCTAAAATTACTATTGGTAAAAATAGTGTTATATCTCAAGGTGCTTTTTTATGTTCTGCATCACATGACGTTAATGATAAAAATCATTCTTTAATTATAAAACCAATAATTTTAGAAGATAAAGCATGGGTAGGTGCTGATGCTTTTATAGGAATGGGAGTAACAATAGGAGAGGGAGCTGTAGTTGGTGCAAGAGCTGCAGTTTTCAAGAATGTTGAACCATGGACAATTGTAGGTGGAAATCCTGCTAAATTCATAAAAAATAGAGTAATTAATGAGTAATCAATCTTCACTTACAGCAATAGTACTTACTTATAATGAAGAATTACATTTAGAAAGATGTTTACAATCATTACAAAGCGTTTGTTCAGATATTGTAATTGTAGATTCTTATTCTACAGATAAAACAAAGCAAATAGCAAAAAAATACAATGCACGCTTTTTTCAAAATGCTTGGACAAATCACGCTACACAGTTAAACTGGGGAATTGATAATACAGCTATAAAAACAGATTGGGTTATTCGTGTAGATGCAGATGAATATTTATCAGAAACATTACAAAAAGAAATTCAAGAAAAATTATCTATTCAGAAACATAATATAACAGGAATTAGAGTAAAACGTTTGATGTATTTTTTCGACCAACCACTAAAAAAATCAGGTATGTATCCTATATGGCACCTTAAAATATGGAGAAATGGGATGGCTCATTGTGAACAAAGATGGATGGATGAACGAATGAAACTTTCTTCAGGAGAAATTGCTTCTATTGATGGAGATCTTATTGACCATAATTTAAACAATTTAACTTGGTGGACAGCAAAACATAATGGTTATGCAACAAGAGAAGCGATAGATATATTAGATAAAATATATGGTTTTACGTCTGCAGAAATTGTGAAGGGTAAATTTTTTGGTTCTTCTGAAGAACGAAGAAGATGGTTAAAAGAGCGTTACTTAAAATTACCATTATTTGTACGACCTTTTATATTCTTTTTAATAAGATATTTTTTTCAATTAGGATTTATTGAAGGGAAAAGAGGTTTTATTTGGAATGTTTTACAATGTTTTTGGTATCGTTTTTTAGTGGATGCTAAAATTTATGAAGCGTATTACAAAGCTGGAAAAAATAAAGAAAAACTTATTCAGTTTTTTAAAGATGAATATGGATACGATGTTACAAAAGTCAGTTAAAAAATAATGAAAATATCAATAATTACAGTTTGCTGGAATGCATCAGCTACATTAGAAGAAACAATAAAGTCAGTTGCTTCACAATCCTATAACGATATCGAATATATCATTGTTGATGGCGGAAGTACAGATTCTTCAGTAGATATTATAAAAAAATATTCTAATGTTATTGACAAATGGGTTTCTGAAAAGGATAAAGGTCTATATGATGCTATGAATAAAGGTGTTGCCATGGCTACAGGAGATTATATTGGTATTTTGAATGCTGATGATACTTTTTTTGAAAAGAATACAATAGAAAAAGTAGCCAAATTTTTACAAGATAATCCTTTAGATGCTTGTGTAGGTGATATTGTACAGCATAAAAATGGAAAAATAATAAGAAAATATTCTTCTAAAAATTGGATTCCAGAAAAATTAAAAATTGGATTCATGGCTCCTCATCCATCAATATTTTTCAAAAAAGAGCTGTTCCAAAAGTTTGGAGACTATAAATTAGGATATAAAATAGCTGCCGATTATGAATTGATAATCCGATATTTTATTAAACATGCCATTACTTGGAAATACTCAGGGATTACAACTACATCAATGTCAGTTGGTGGTGCGAGTAGTTCTGGTCTTAGTAGTTATAATAAAATAACGGAAGAAGTTGCAAAAGCTTTTACAGATAATAATATTTCATATTCTCCTTTTAAGGTAAAATATCGTGTTTTTTGGAAGATTTTTGATTTCTTAAAAAAATAGAATAATTCATGAAGATTGAAAATGATTTTTTAAGAGTAGAATTTTCTTTGAAAGGAGCAGAATTAAAATCTATTTTTAATAAAAAAAATAAGAAAGAGATTCTTTGGCAAGCAGATCCAAAGTTTTGGGCAAAATCAAGCCCTATTCTGTTTCCTATTGTAGGAGCTTTAAAAAATGATAAGTATACCTATTTAGATAAGCAATATTCACTTTCAAGACATGGATTTGCGAGAGATATGGTTTTTGATAAGATAGAAAATAATGAGAGTAAAATTATTTTTAGTTTAAAATCAAATAAGGATACAATTAAGATTTATCCTTTTCAATTTGATTTACAAATAATTTATTCATTAGATTCAAATCGACTAAACGTAGACTATATTGTAAAAAATTTAGAAAAAGAGAATGATCTATTATTTTCTTTAGGAGCTCATCCTGCTTTTAATATAGAAGTAAACGACGATAAAAATTATTCTGATTATGAAATTTATTTTCCTTCAGATGAATTTTTAGAAATCAATCAATTAACGAATAATTTAATAGCTGAAAATAAGAAAATTATAAATCTTAATAATAAGAAGTTAGATTTATCCTATCAATTATTCGAAAGTGATGCATTAGTTATGACTAACCTAAAAAGTGAATCTCTTATCTTAAGAAATAAAATAGATAATGATTCATTGATATTTAGTTTTAACAATTTTCCTTTTTTTGGAATTTGGGCAGCAAAGAATGCAAATTTTGTTTGTTTAGAACCTTGGTCAGGTATAGCTGATTTTGAAAATCATAATCAACATCTAGAACAAAAAGTAGGAATATTAAAATTATCTTCTACAGAAAATTGGAAAGCAAATTGGTTTATAGAAATATCTTAATCACTCATGAAAATCACCATCACTGGCGCATCAGGATTTGTAGGGCAAAATTTATCTGCTTATCTCAAACAAAATCATCTAAATATTCAAGAGTTATCTCTCAGAGATAATGATTGGAAATCTAGTTTCAATAAAAATACAGATGTAATTATTCATTTGGCAGGTAAAGCTCACGACACGGAAAATACTTCTCGAGAGGAAGAATATTTTACAATTAATAGAGACCTTACAATCGCCTTATTCAATGAATTTTTAAATTCAGGATGTAAAGATTTTTTTTATTTCAGTTCCGTAAAAGCTGTTGCAGATATAACTGATGGTATAGTTGATGAAAATATAATTGCAAACCCATTAACAGCCTACGGAAAATCAAAACATCAAGCAGAAGAATATTTATTAAAACAACAACTGCCATCAGGTAAGCGTTTGTTTATTATTCGACCATGTATGATTCATGGGCCAGGAAACAAAGGAAACCTTAACTTATTATATAAAATTGTAGAAAAAGGAATTCCTTGGCCATTATCAAAATTCGAAAACAAAAGATCATTCATAGGAATAGATAATTTATCTTATCTCATTTTACAAATGATACAAAATGAAACTGTGGTTTCTGGGATTTATAATTTTGCAGATGACGAAGCTTTGTCAACAAATCAATTGATAGAAACAATAAATTTAACTTTAGGTAAAAAAGCAAAATTTTTACCAATTAATAAAAAATTTGTAGAAAGCATTGCAAAAATTGGAGATAAAATACATTTACCTTTAAATTCTGAACGTTTAAAAAAGTTAACAGAAAGCTATGTTGTTTCCAATCAAAAAATTAAAAAAGCATTAGTAATACAACAATTACCAATAACAACACAAGAAGGATTAATTAACACAATAAAAAGTTTCAAAAATTAGTTGTAAACCATAAGTAAGTACTAGTTATTTTCAATTACAAATAATTATTTCTTTATCATTAAAAAATGTCATTCTGAGCTCGTCGAAAAATCTCTGAGTTATTCAGTATTTAAGTTTTATATTTTTAAGATTATATTATAACCTTATAACATATCACGTAAAACTAATAACTCATTAATTGTCATTCTGAGCCTGTCGAAGAAGATGAATGTATTTTTTGAATTTAAGGAATAAAGAAAAAAAATAAAAACACATGACAAGATTAGTAGATTTTATATGTTCATTTTTTGGATTATTATTTTTATGGCCAATAGGAATCATATTATATATTATAGGACTTTTTGATACAGGTTCGCCAATATTTGTACAAGAACGAGTGGGCAAAAATAAAAAACCATTCAAATTAATTAAGTTCAGAACGATGGATGTTAATACAAAATCCGTAGCATCACATTTGGCAAGCCAAGCACAAGTAACAAAATTTGGAAGCTTTTTACGTAAATCAAAATTAGACGAATTACCTCAATTAATAAATGTTCTAAAAGGAGATATGAGTTTAGTAGGAGCGCGACCTTGTCTTTTTAATCAAACAGAATTAATTGCTGAAAGAGAAAAAAGAGGTGTTTTCAATCATCTTCCAGGAATTACAGGATTAGGACAAATAAATAACGTTGATATGTCTACTCCAGTAAAATTATCAGAACTAGATGCAGAGATGTACAAAACACTAACGTTATCAAAATATTTCGGTTATATATTTGCTACCGTATCTGGTAGTGGGCAAGGAGATCGAGTAGGAAACTAATAGCTTTTGGGCAAACCCTTCGGGACCCGCTTTCCAATACAATCTTTTCTGATTATTCATTATTTATAATGATGAATAATCAGAAAAGATTTTCATTTCAATCGGTTCTTGCAAAATTGTATATTTTGTAAGAAATCCAATACATCAAAATACGTAATACTTTTTTTAACTTCATATTTATTATTTCGTAAATTGACCTTTATATTTGTATAATAACCAACGAATATAATTATAGGAGTTGTTTAAATTTTATATTATAATGTTATTCTTAGCTTATCGAAGAATTTCATTTCGATAGTTTCCTTTACATAAAATAAAAACGAAATAATTAATTTAAACAAGCTCATACAGTAAAAAAATAATCTACAACCTATGAATCAAAGAATTTGGCTTTCATCTCCTCATTTATCTGGAAATGAAATGAAATACATTCATGATGCTTTTCAGAAAAATTGGATTACTTCAATAGGAGATAATATCAATGGTTTTGAAGAAGACCTAAAAACATATTTAGGTAATAATCATCAAGTTATCGCCTTAAATAGTTGTACGTCTGCTTTACATCTTGCATTAGTAATGCTTGGTGTAAATAAAGATGATGAGGTAATTTGCCAATCTATGACATTTTCTGCATCTGCCAATCCAATAGTTTATCAAGGAGCAAAACCAATTTTTATAGACTCGGAGCCAGAAACATGGAATATATGCCCAATAGCATTAGAAAAAGCTATAAAAGATAGAATAGAAAAAGGAAAAACTCTAAAAGCAATTATTACAGTGCATTTATATGGAATGCCATATAAAATTGATGAGGTACATGCTGTGGCAGATAAATATGATATTCCAATTATAGAAGATGCTGCAGAAGCTTTAGGATCTAGTTATAAAGGATTAGCAGCAGGTACTTTTGGACATTTTGGAACGATTTCTTTTAATGGAAATAAAATTATTACAACATCTGGAGGAGGTGCATTGGTTTGTCAAACACAAGAAGATAAAGATAAAACTGTTTTTTTAGCAACACAAGCAAGAGATAATGCACCACACTATCAACATTCAAACATTGGATACAATTATCGAATGAGTAATATTGTTGCTGGGATTGGGCGTGGGCAAATTGAAGTTTTAAACCATAGAGTAAAGGCAAGACGTGCAATGCATGAATTTTATCTAGAAGTTTTTAATGAAATTGAAGGGGTAACTGTTTTTACTGAGCCATCATCAGATTTTTATTCAAACCATTGGTTAAGTGCTATTTTAATAGATGAAAAAATTACAGGTAAAACAAGAGAGGAATTACGCTTAGCATTTTTAGAAGATAACATAGAATCACGTCCTTTATGGAAACCAATGCACTTACAACCTATTTTTGCTGATTTTCCGTATTATGGAGGTAATGTTGCAGAAGAATTATTTGAAAAGGGTTTATGTCTTCCATCAGGTTCTAATTTAACAGATGTAGATCGACTTCGAATAAAAGCAGTAATTGATAAAACCTTTTAGATAAATAAAAACCCTAACATTAATAAATGTTAGGGTTTTTTGTCATGTTGAGCTTGTTGAAACATGTATAACTTAATATGCTTAAGGTATATAATTAAACTACTTTTTATTTACGTTTAAATATTTTTTTAATAAATTTTTACCGTAGCTATTTCTTTCGCCATAGCTGTACTTGTATTTATAATTACCATATCCTTTTGATAAGTTAACATCGTTAAGTACAATAGCCATGTTTTTTAGACGATTCTCTTCATTTAATTCTTTAGGTATAGCTAATAGATTTTTATCTAAAAGATCAGCTCTTACGATATAAAGTGTAATATCAGCATTATCAGCGACTAAAAGGGTATCTGTAACTAAGTTGATAGGAGCCGTATCTAAAATAACATAATCATAATGTTGCTTACCATATTCAATAATATTTTTAAATCGTCCATTCATCAATAGTTCAGCAGGGTTAGGAGGAACCTTACCAGAACGAATAACATCAAATGAATAATTTTTAGGTTGAATGATAATTTCATTTACATTTAAATCTGTAGAAGCTAAATATTCAGATATTCCCTCTCTATTAATATATTCATCTTTTATACCTAAATACTCTAATACTTTAGGTTTTCTAATATCTCCACCAATTAATAAAACTGATTTTCCAGACATACTTAATACTTGTGCAAGATTAATAGATATAAAAGATTTTCCTTCACCACTAATTGTAGATGTAACACATATAACTTTAGCTTCTTTATCTCCTTTCAATAAAAAATTGATATTTGTACGTAATAATCGGAAAGATTCTGATACAATTGATTGATCATTGAATTCAACTAAAGATTGAGTACTTTGAGGAATTTCTCCAGCAACAGGTACATTTAATATACCTTCTATATCTTCTTTAGATTTTACAGTATTATTCAATAAGAAATAAATATAAATACCAGAAAAAGGAATTATAAAGCCTAAAATTAATGCTCCTAAGTAAATAATACTTTTTTTAGGGGAAACAGGAATTTTATTTTCATAGGCAAAATCAATTACTTTTATATTTTCTGGAGTCGCAGCAGCTTTTATTTCGTTTTCTTCGCGTTTTTGTAATAAAAATAAATACAATGATTCTACAATTTGTTGTTGACGAGAAATATCTCTAAAACCACGTTCTTGGCTAGGAACTTTTTGTATTTTTCCTGCAATTTGATTTTGTTTTCCTTGAATAGAATTTACAGTTAATTGAGTATTGGTTCTGTAAATACGTAAACTATTTTTAAGATTCTTTTTTACATTGTTAATTTGCTCTTGTAATTGTACAACATTCGGATGCTCTTTTGTTACAGACTTCAACATATCTTCTTTGTTTAAAATGAGTTGGTTATATGCATCAATTTCTGCTGTAATAGAAAGATCACTAAGACCTAAGTTTGTTGGCAACAAATCTGTTTTATTTGTACTTAGAGCCTCATTCATGTAATCAACTAATTGTAGTTGAGTGGTTGATGTTAATAAATTTTTATCATTATCAGATGCACTTTCTAAAAAAATAGAAGCTTCTGAGGTAACGTCAGTTATTTTATTATTTACCTTGTATTGCTCTAAACTACGATCAACACCACTTAGATCAACAGAAATTATTTTTAATCGATTATTAATAAATTTTGAAGTTGCTTCTGTTAGTCGATTGTTATCATAAAGAATGTCTTTATTATAAGTGTCAATTAAATCATTAATTATTTTTTTAGATATTTCTGGAACAGCTCCGATAATTGAAAAGTTAATAATTTTAGATGTTTTGTCTGAATTAGGGTCTATACTTAGACTATTTTTTAAATTATTAACAGTTGCATCTATAGGCTCTTTATCTATTTGTAATTGTTTATTAATAATATCTGTATGATAACCATTTGTTGTAATAATAAAGCTTTCGTCTTTAATTGTTACTTTTTGACCAAATGAATAAGTTTTAGAATCTTTAGTTTTTTTATTTTCTAATTTATATTTTGTGTTAGATAGTATAGTAATTAAAAAACTTTGATTTGATTGATTATCATTAGTAAAAAAAATAATGCTTATTGGTGAATTTTCTTGAGGTATTTGCTTTGTTACTATATCACCAACATTAGAATATTTTACATTCAGATGATTTTTCAGAACAACCTTTGTTAATAAACGATTCGATTTGATTACATCTATTTGATCTCCAACTTCAGAGTTTGTAGAAGATCCTCCAAGAATGGCTTGATCCATAACTTCTGCTAAATCTCCTGTTGAAGACTTTTGCTCATTCAATAAAATTTTAGCAGATACTTTATATTGATTCTGAGTATACCTAAGATAAATAAAAGCTCCAAATAAAGCAATGAAAATACTTATAACAAACCATTTCCAATAAAATAAATATTGTTCAATAATTTGTCTTATATTAATATTTTCTTCTTTATTATCAGAAAAATTATTATTTATATTATTATCTTTCATTTTACTTAGAGATTACAGCGATTACAGAAATAATTACACCAGCTACAGAAATTAATAATGAGTAATTAGGTGTGAATTTAGAAGAAGAAACTTTAGCTCCATTTGGTTCAACATATACAACATCATTTTGTGCAAGATAGTAAACAGGTGAATTTAAAATATCTTTAGAGGTTAAATCAACTGTATATGTTTTCTTTTCACCATTTTGTTCACGGATAACCATAATATTTTTTCGAACACCATATACAGTTAGATCTCCTGCCATACCTAAAGCTTCAAGAATAGTAATTCGATCATTTGGAATAGAAAAATAGCCTGGATTTTTAACTTCTCCTAAAACACTTATCTTAAAATTAGTATAGTTAATATTTACTCCAGGGTTTGTAATATACTTAGATAATTCTTCTTTTAACTTATTTTCAGCTTCTGATCTAGTTAATCCTCCTAATTTAACTAAACCAAGGACAGGGTAATTAATAAAACCATTTTCATCAACGGTATATGTTTTGACATATGGATTACTATTGATATTTGATGACCCTGCTTGATAAATACTTTGTTGATTAAAAGGATCTGTAGCTCTAACATCAGCAGCAGAAACACTAATAGCTAAGCGATCTGAAGATTGTATTTTAGGAATAAATTCTTCAAATTTGGTTGTTGATCCTTGATTTCCTTGGAAATAAATCATTTCTTTTTTAGATGCACAAGAAGAAACAATGAATATAATAAGAACAATTAAAAATTTAGAGATGCTATTTTTCATAAACTATTTTTATCAAGTTTTTCAAATTCAGAATTTTGAGATTTAAATTCAGGTACAATTTGTTTTATTTTAGAGACTAATTCAATTGCATTTTCACTTTTATCAGATAAAGATATATTACAAAGCTCTTCAATTAGAATTTTGTTTTCATCACACTTTTCAGTGTTAACTTTAGCTATCATTATTTTTTCATGATGAGTTTTTATTGTATTTTCATCATTTGCCAATAATTCTTCATATATCTTTTCTCCAGGACGTAAGCCAATTACTTTGATATCGATATCTTCAGGATATTTAAATCCGCTTAATCGAATCATTTTTTTTGCTAAATCAAATATTTTAATTGATTTACCCATATCAAAAACAAATATTTCTCCTCCTTTCCCCATGATACCTGCTTCTAAAACTAGATTACAAGCCTCGGGAATCGTCATGAAATATCTAGTAATATTAGTATCAGTTACGGTAAGAGGTCCTCCATTTTCTAATTGTTTTTTGAATAAAGGGATAACCGAACCATTAGATCCTAATACATTTCCAAATCGAGTAACTATATAATTTGTAGTAGAATTTCTATTAATACAATTCACATAAATTTCAGCAACACGTTTTGTTGCTCCCATAACATTTGTTGGATTAACAGCCTTATCTGTTGATACCATAACAAATTTTTCTGCATTGAATTCGTTAGCTAAATCAGCTATAATTTTAGTTCCTTGAATATTTGTATTTATAGCTTCATAAGGAAAACTCTCCATTAAAGGGACGTGTTTATAAGCTGCAGCATGAAAAATTAAATGAGGATTATATTCTTCAAATAAACGAGACATTCTTATTCTATCCCTTACACTTCCTACAATATAAAAAATATTATTTTGTTTAATTTCAGAAACAATGTACTTTAAAGATTGTTGAACATCATACAAAGCAGATTCAGCTTGATCAATTAAAATTAAGCGATCAAAATCCATTGTAGCTATTTGTCTAGAAATTTCACTACCAATAGAACCTGCAGCACCAGTAACAAAAACAACTTTATTTTTTATATTCTCATTTAGAATAGGATTATTTAATTCAATAGATTCTCTACCTAATAAATCTTCAATTTTTAACTGTTTGATTTGATTTGGTTTATATGTTCCATTTATCCATTTAGAAATTGGGGGAATAATTTTTATTTCTACTGGTAGTTTTTCTATTGATTGAGATAGTTCAATTAGTTCAGAATTAGTGGCATTTTGTATCGATATAATAATTTGAGAAACCCCATTTTGATGAATATATTCATCAGTTATTTCATCAACAGAAAATACTTTTACTCCATCTATTCGTTTTCCTTTTTTTGTTGGGTTATCATCTATAAAACCAATAACTCTATAAATTTGTTGAGTTTCATTTTGCAAAATATCTCTTGTAATGTAACCAGAATCTCCAGCACCATAAATTAGAACACGATCAACTTTTTTATTTTTGCTAAAAAAATATCTGTAGAATAATTTATAGTAAACTCTAGAGTTTACCATAATTATACTTGTTATTAGAAGGTGAACAAAAATAATAGAATAAGACATTCTAAAAATCATAATTATTGTTCTATTGTCAGAAAAATAGTTTGATAAAAATGTTCTAAAAATAAAAGCAATACTGAATAATATAATATAAGCAAAGAAATTTGATGTAAAAACATTCTGGGTATCTTTTAATCCTGTTTTTTTAACCACTCCTTTATATGTCTTAAAGTATATAAAGGATAAATAGTATACAATAACTACTAGAGGTATTTGATACAGTAAATTTTCTATACTAAATATATTTAGAAAACTATTCAAAATAAAGTTACTAAGTATGTAACTTATCAATACAATTTCAATGTCTATTAACAATACTAACCAACGAGGTATATTGAATTGTTTACTAAATGGTTTCAAAAATTACAGTAATTAAATTAAAAAAATAGGACAATAAAAAAGTATAAATTTGATATACTTTTTCTTTTAAAATTCTTAACGTAGAAATATTATTATTATTATTCATTTATTTTATTAATTCTAGTATTAATCGATGTTTTAACATATTTTATGTTTATCAATATTACGTAAAAGTAAATTAAAAATAATTAATTATTAATTGGTTAATTAAGGTTTTAGATAGAATTAAGTGATTAATTTAAATTTAAACTTTTTTATATGACTTCAATAAATATTTACATATAATATTATCAATTGGCTATATATGTAGATATTTTTTTATTATTCTTATTTTTAATTTTTTAAATTAAAAATAATTATGAATTATACATCATATTTCTTTATTATTTTATTCATTTAAATTACTTTTGCAAAAACATTTCCCAAACACACAATGGAACAAACAGCATTTCTTTTTTCAACTAGAGGATCACTAGATTTAGCATCAAAAATTTCAGATTATTACGGTCAAGAATTAGGTAAATCAAAAATTGTAGAATTCAGTGACGGTGAATTTGTACCTGCTTTTGAGCAACCAATTAGAGGAGCAAGAGTTTTCTTAATTGGCTCTACAATGCAACCAACAGATAACTTAATGGAATTACTTTTAATGTGTGATGCAGCAAAACGAGCATCAGCAAAAAGTATAACTGTCGTTATTCCTTATTTTGGTTTTGCTAGACAAGATCGTAAAGATGCACCTCGTGTACCAATTGGAGCAAAATTAGTAGCAAAAATGTTAATGACTGCAGGGGCAACTCGTGTAATGACAATGGATTTACATGCAGATCAAATTCAAGGTTTTTTCGAAGTGCCTGTTGATCATTTATTTGCTTCAACAATTTTTGTTGATTATATAAATGGTTTAGGTTTAGATAATATTTGTATTGCATCACCAGATATGGGAGGAGCTAAAAGAGCAAATACTTATGCTAAACATTTAAATGCAGATATTGTTATTTGTCATAAAGAACGTAAGATAGCAAACCAAGTAGATAGCATGATGCTAATTGGTGAAGTAGAAGGAAAAAATGTAATTTTAGTTGATGATATGATTGATACAGCAGGAACTTTAGCTAAAGCTGCAGAATTGATTATGGAAAAAGGAGCAAAATCTGTAAGAGCTATTGCTACTCACGGAGTCTTATCTGGACCTGCATATGAGCGATTAGAGAATTCTAAATTAACGGAAATTGCTATAACTGATAGTATTCCATTAAAAAATAATTCCACAACTAAAATAAAAGTGTTATCTTGCGCTCCGCTTTTTGCTGATGTTATGCATTTAGTACATAGTAATAAATCTATTAGTCAACGTTTTGTTATCTAGTTATTTATCACTAAAAAGTTAAAAATATTTTTATTTAATATATTATGAAGTCAATTACAATTCAAGGTCAAAAAAGAGAAGACTTAGGTAAAGTGGCAACACGTAACCTACGTAATGCTGAGCAAGTACCTTGTGTGGTTTATGGTTCTAGTGAGCCTATCCACTTTTCAGCTGATGAAAAAGCTTTTAAAGGATTAGTTTATACTCCAGAAGCTCATACAGTTTCTATCGAGTTAAATGATGGAACTAAAATCCAAGCGATTTTACAAGATATCCAATTTCACCCAGTAACTGATAAAATCTTACACGTAGATTTCTATCAATTACAAGATGATAAATTAGTAACAATGGAAGTTCCTGTTCGTTTAGTTGGTCGTGCTCGTGGTTTAGTTGCCGGAGGGGTTTTACGTTTCAACATGCGTAAATTAAAAGTTCGTGCTATTCCAGCTAATTTACCAGATGAAATCGAAATCGATATTACACCAATGAGAATTGGACACAAAATGTATGTTGAATCATTGAAAAATGATAATTATACTTTTGCTCATCCAGATAATGCAGTTGTAGTTGCTATACGTACTTCTCGTAATGCAGTTAAAGATGCTGATCAAGATGATGATGAAGATTAATAAATAATCTTTTATATAAATTAAAAAAGTCACTCAAATTTTGAGTGACTTTTATTTTAAAATTTAACAAAGATAATTTTGTCCGATTTAAATTTTATTTCTACATTTGTCATATAATTATTAAAAATTATAAAATAAATTGATGTTTTCAAAAGCGTGTGAATATGGTATAAAAGCTTCTGTTTTTATTGCAAAAGAATCTGTTTCAGGTAATCGTGTAAATTTAAAACAAATTGCTAATTCTATTAATTCACCAGAAGCATTTACAGCGAAAATATTACAACAATTAGTGAAAGCTAAAGTTATAACATCTGTTAAAGGTAAATTTGGTGGTTTCGAAATGGATCGAAATCATTTGCAAGACATAAAATTGGTTACAATTATTAAAGCAATAGATGGAGATGGTTTATATCATAGTTGTATTTTAGGACTCGTTGAGTGTGATGCAAATAAACCTTGTGCTTTGCATAGTAGAGTTTTTTCTATTCGTAAAGATTTAAGAGAAATGTTGGAAAAAACATCTATGTTTAATTTAATCGATGACATAGATAAAGGATTAGCATTTTTGAAGCATTAAATATTTTTTATTAATAATTAAGATAAAAATATCTTATTATCCGAATTAAAAATTTGAATTATGAAATTTACTATTGAATTACCACAAACAAATACTTCTCAACTGAATTATTCTGTTGCAACAAATTTAAATGAAGCATGTCAAAGACATCATAAAACATTATTCTTTTGTTGGAATATTAGAACTGGAATCGATAGAGGAGTTGATATTCAAAGAATGGTAGATTATGTAAAATGGTATGGTGAGAATATTTTATTTAAAAAAATGGAAATAGAAGAAAAGTATCTTTTTACTTTACTTGATGAAGACCATTACTTAATAAAGAGAGCTTTAAAAGAACATAGAAGAATAAAAAGATTATTTAAAATAGATCACAAAAATCCAATGAAAAGTTTAATCTACATAGAAGAGGAATTGGATTTGCATATTAGATTCGAAGAAAAACAAATGTTTCCAGAGTTTAAGAAAAATGCGACACAAAAAAAACTAAAAATAATAAACAACCAATTTAATACATTACTAACCAATAGTGATTGGCATGATCAATTTTGGTCATAGCAGTTAAAAATACTTATCTTACTATAATTTATTTAGATGATTTTGATTTTTTTGTAAACTCAAACTTGTGCAACTTGAGTTTTTATTAAAAATAAAAGGTTTGCTATAGCAAACCTTTTATTTTTTTAATTATTTCTTAATTTTTATTTCAAATATTTTGTCCCAAAGTTTTCCAGTAACTAACATATTACCATTTTCTTTGAATGCAATTCCATTAAATTCTTGTGCTTGAGGATTCCCTTGTTTACCTTTTAAATCTCCCATATCAAATTTAGCAATTACAGCTCCTGTTTTAGGATCTATAACAACAATATTTCCATTGTCAACATTTCCATTTTTAATGTAAATATTAGAGTAGATTAAACCATCATGATATTCGATTTCATTTAAATAACTGTATGGTCTTTCACTATCAAAAGCTTGAATAGTTCTTAAATATTTAAAATCTTTATCGTAATAATGAATTCGTTGAGAACCTTCTGTAATTGCGAATTCATTACCAATAGTAACTATTCCCCAACCTTCAATAATCTGGCTAGGCATATCAAATTTTTTAACTTGATTAAAATTTAAATCATATTTGTATATAAAACGATCTTGCCATGTTAATTGATAAATGAATCCATCCATTTCTGTAATACCTTCTCCAAAAACATCATCTTTTATTTGATATAATTTGGTAGGCGTTGAAGCACCAAGTTTATATTCTATAAGTCTCGTTTTTCCATCTCTTAATCCTGTACCTTCGAAAATATTCCCATTTTTGTAATAAAAACCTTGGGTGAAATAATCAGGATTATGAGGATATGTTTCTACAACTTCATAATTCCAAGTAGCTGCTGGTTTATCAGCATAAACTACAAAGGTAAAGTCACGAGAATTTGTTTCTTCATCTCCTTTAAAAAATTTCAGATTAACAGTATGATTTCCTAAACCAATAGTTTTTCCATCAATTTTAAAATTAGAAGAAACTTCTTGTTCATCAACAGAAACTACAACTTTAGTAATACCATCTAAATTAGAAATAGGAATATCAATATTATCACCTACTTTATATTTTTTTTGTTCTATACTAGAAACAGTTTCAGTGATAGCTGCATTGTTTTTTCCAGATGTATCTTTACAAGAAAAAAAAAGTGAACTAAGTGTTAAGCAACAAGATGCCGTGATTAGATATTTTTTCATTTGATATTTTTATTTTTTTGATTTCTATTCAACAAAGAAACCTCTATACAAATATATTTAAATTCGATTCCAATGAAAATAAATTCAAATTATTTTGTTCTTTTTGGGTTATTTTTCACAAATGCATCCCAACTAGAATAGGAGCTACTTGTTCCAGTTGTTTTTCCAGAATTTAGATAATGACATACAGCAACTGCTAAACCATCTGTAGCATCTAATCGTTTAGGAATCTCTTTTAATCCCAATAAATGTTGTAACATTCCTGCAACTTGCTCTTTAGATGCATTTCCATTACCAGTAATAGCCATTTTTATTTTTTTAGGAGCATATTCAACAACAGGAATATCTCTGTGTAGGCAAGCAGCAATACAAACACCCTGAGCTCTACCTAACTTTAGCATAGATTGTACGTTAACACCAAAGAATTGTGATTCGATTGCTAGTTCATCAGGATTATACTGATCGATGATAGCTAATGTTTTTTCGAATATTTTTTTTAGTTTAGTTTGTTGATTTGGTAGTTTATGTAACAGTAATTCATCCAAAGTAATCAAACGAATTTTGTTATTTTTTACTTCAATTAAACCATATCCCATAACTAATGTCCCAGGATCTATACCTAAAATAATTTTTTCCATTAATGCGAAGGTATTAAGATATTCTTAGATGAAGATTTACTTTATAAAAAAATCCTCATTAATTAATGAGGATTTTTTGTGTTATATTTTCTTAAATAGATTAAGCAGAGTTTCTACTCGCATTTATATTTCCAAACAAAGATCTCATGACCATTTGTTCATATTCTTCTTTATGTTCACTTTCATTATGAATTTTATTTAAAGCAAATTGTTGAATAACTAATAGTGGTAATACAATTTTTTCTCGCATTTCTACAGAAGCTTTATTGAGTGGCTCATCTTGCATCAATGTAGAATATCCAGATATTTCTAAAGATAATTCTTTTGATAGCTTAAATTCATCATGTAAGATATTCCAAAATTCTCCATATTCAGGATCATTTTTCATGTAATAAGTCAATGGAAAATATGTTTTCTGCATTGACATCATACTGTTTTGAATTAACGTTCTAAAAAAGCTAGAATTCTCGAATAAATCTTTAATTTCATCTATTCTTCCTTGTTTTTTGAATTCATTAATTGCAGTTCCAACACCAAAATATCCAGGAATATTTTGTTTTAGTTGACTCCAAGAACCTACAAAAGGAATAGCACGTAGATCATCAAACTCCAATTGTTTATCTCCGCCACGTTTACTAGGTCTACTTCCTATGTTGGTTTTACCATAATATTTTACAGTACTCATATTTTCTAAGTAGGGCATGAATGAAGAATGATTTTTTAAATCTTCATATTTCTTATAGCTAATTTTAGCTAATTCATCAATAAGAGTACGTTGTTCAGTAGAAATCTGACTTGCATTTGTAGCAAAAACATCAGAAATTATTCCAGCAGTAAATAATTGTTCAAAATTATATTTTGCTTGTGGTAATGTACCATAATTAGATGTTATTGTTTGTCCTTGGATTGTAATTTGATTTTCATGATTTGCAATTGTTTTTCCTTGCGAAGCATAAAATTCATGTGTTTTTCCTCCTCCTCTTGCTGGAGGTCCTCCACGACCATCAAAAAAGATTACATCGATCTGATTTTTTTCGGATATAGCTGTTAAGATCTCTTTTGTACGGTATATTTCCCAGTTAGCTTTTATATATCCTCCATCTTTTGTTCCATCAGAAAAACCTAACATAATAGATTGTTTCTTTTTACGACGATTCAAATGATTTGCATAAATAGGAAGATTATAAAGCTTGTTCATTGTAGTTTCAGCTCCATCTAAACCTCTTATTGTTTCAAACAAAGGAACAATATCAAAGTTGATTTCATCTTCTTTATAGCCACAAAATTTAAATAATCCATATACATTTAAAATATCGAAAATGGTTTCTGAATTAGAAATGATATAACGATTTATACCTTGTTCTCCATTTCGTTGTTGAATTGTTTTTAATTGATAAACATTCTTAATTGTATCAACAACAATGTCTTCTTCAAAATCATTAGGATTAATTTTGAAGTTAGGATTTGTTAATAATTCTATTTTATCGACTTCAGATAATTCTAAGAAATTTTTACCTGTATATTTTTCAACAATTTGGTTAATTACTTTTTGATGAATTCTAGAATCTTGACGAATATCTAATGAAGCAAAGTGTAGCCCAAAAATATCAACTCGAGTTATAAAGTCATCTAAAATATCTAAAAATGTTCCATCATGCTTTCTTATTAAAGTTTCACGAATTTCATATAATCGACTTTTTAAATCATCCAAAGAAAGATTTCCTTCTTCACTAAACATGTTTTGATAAATGATATCACTCAATTCTTTTAGAGGTTCAGTAATATGTTTAAATGTTAAGCGTCGACGCACATTTTTTAAATGATGATAGTAATTTTTAAGAATACTTGTTCGTAATAAATTAGCTACTTTCCATGTTATTTCTGCTGTAACAAAAGGGTTTCCATCTCTATCTCCACCAGGCCAAAAACCTAGTTGAATAACAGTTGATTTTAGGGGAGAATTTTCAGTAAAAAATAATTGATTAATTTCATTATTTAATTTACCAATTGCTTGGTAATAAACATTTCTAAGATAATAAACAATTGATACAGCCTCATCGTATGGTGTTGGTTTTTCTTGATTAATGAAAGGTGTTTTTCCTAATTGTTGTAATAAAAGATCAATATTACTTACAGAATCATTTTGAATGTAATCTCTTAAATCTTGAATGATTTGCTGAACATTTGTTGGATAAAACTGAGTTGGATGTGCTGTAAAAACGACACGAGTTACAAAATTGTTCATTTTTTCTCGAACTTCATCAACCTTGTTTTGAGCTAAAGCAATATGGTAAATACTTTCTATACTTCCTTTCTCGTTATCTGGGTGTAAAGAAGAGAAAGCAGCATCTTCGATACTATCAAATAATACAACCTGACGTTCTATGTATTGAATGATACGATACATCAAATCTATTTTTTCTTCTTCAGTCTCTAGATCAGTATATTTTTCAAAAAAATCACTTATAATTTCATTTGGAGATTTTCCTTCAGGTAGACCTTTTTTACTTTCTTCATATAAGAAAGGAATAAGTGAACCAATTTTTTGCATCTCATCATAAGGCAAGCTCATAAAAAGACTGTTGTAAATCTGAAACTTATTTTCCACGATTTGATGGAATTTAAGCTGAGATGAATTTGTACTTCTCATTAGTAGGTATTTTTCTGTGTTTTAGTAAAATTAAATAAAAAATAATAAAAAATACCTTCAAATTAATAATAAGATAAAGTTAAAAGAATTTGATTTTATATTATAATTATTAATCGGTTTTATCGATTGATAGTATCTAAAAAAAGAGTTTTACAGATTTTAATCTTTGTAATAGATTTGTATAAAATTTTTAAAAAAATGGAATCATTTATCGCATTAAAATCAAGAAATTTTAAACTTTTTTTTATTGGTCAGTCAGTTTCTTTATTGGGAACTTGGATTCAGAAAACAGCGATAGCTTGGCTTGTTTACAAGTTAACAGGTTCTCCCTTTATATTAGGATTAATAGTTTTTGTAGGCTTAATACCTACATTATTACTTTCACCTTATGTAGGAAGTTTTATTGAACGTTGTCATAAATATAAGGTAATGAAAAATACACAATGGTTAGCAGCATTACAAGCATTATTATTGGCTATTCTTATTTATTTAAAATATTATAACATTACAGCGATTGTTCTTCTTAGTTTAATGCAAGGAGTTATTAATGCTTTTGATGTTACTTGTAGACAAGCAATGATGATTGATTTAGTTGATGATAAAGAAGCTTTACCTAATGCAATAGCCTTAAATTCAGCAATGACTAATTTAGCTAGGGTAATAGGTCCTGCTTTAGCAGGGGTTTTACTATCAGCTTTTGGAGAAGATTTTTGTTTTATTAGTAACTTTTTAAGTTTCATTCCTGTTTTATATTGTTTATATCTTATGAAATTGCCAGCTTTTATAAAAAATGAAGAGGAGATAAATGTTTTAAATAAATTAAAGGAAGGTTTTATTTATGTAAAATCAGAAAAAAGAATTTTATCACAACTTTTATTACTTTCTTTTTTTAGTTTAATGCTTATACCTTTTACAACATTATTACCAGTTTTGGCAAAAGAGGTTTTTAATGGAAATTCTCAGACGTTTACAATTTTTGAAAGTGCTGTAGGTATAGGAGCTCTTATAAGCGCTATTTATATGACGAGTCTTAAAAAAATGGAAAAATTATATAATTCTATTATTTTATCAAGTATTATTATGGGAATTGGTTTAGGTATAATTGCTTTTAGTCATACTATTTGGCTAGCATCAATAGGACTTGTGTTAAGCGGTTTAGGAATGATTTGTCAGTCAGCTTCAATAAATACATATATTCAATTACATACGGTACCAGAAATGAGATCAAGAGTAATTAGTTATTATATTATGGCTTTTTTAGGAATGACTCCAATAGGAAGCTTGATTATAGGATTAATAGCTGAATTTTTAAATACAAGAACTGTATTGCTGTTAGAGGGATTTTTAGGTATATTCTCTTTATCGTTATTTGTTTGGTATAATTATAAAATAGAAAAAGAATTAGATACTGAATTAAAAATTATTAACGAAGAATAATAAAATAAGCTGTTTTTAAAAACAGCTTATTTTGTATTTAATATAATTAAAGGTTCTATAAATTCTCTTGTATTTGATAATCTAGGGACTTTATTTTGTCCTCCTAATTTTCCTCGAGATGCCATCCATTCAAAAAATAATTGCTTTCTAGCCTTGTGAACTATCGGAGGATTTAATGTCATATTATTATAACGCTTTGCCTCATAATCTGAATTAACATCTTGTAGAGATTTGTCAAGAATAGTAACAAATAAATCAAAATCTTCGGGTTCTTTATCAAATTCAATCATCCATTCATGTGCTCCTTTTTCTTTACCTTCCATAAAGATTGGACCAGCTGTATAATCAGAAATAATAGAATTGGTTTTTAGGCAGGTTCTTTTTAATGCTTCTTCGGCATTTTCTATCATTAATTCTTCTCCAAAAGTATTTATGTAATGTTTTGTTCGTCCAGAAACTACAATTCTATGTGGGTTAGTTGATGTAAAGCGAATAGTATCACCAATAATATATCGCCATAAACCACCGTTCGTAGTTATAACCATAGCATAGTTTTTACCAACTTCGACTTCAGCAATAGTTAGAAAACGTTGATCTTCATATCCAAATTCTTCCATGGGAATAAATTCATAAAATATCCCATTATCTAAAAGTAATAATAAATCTTTGTTATGTAATTGATCTTGTATTCCAAAAAATCCTTCCGAAGCATTATATAATTCGAAATAATTTAATTGTTTTTTTGTAATCAGATTATAGTTTTCAGCATAAGGTTTAAAGCTAATTCCTCCATGAAAAAAAACTTCTAAGTTTGGCCAAAGTTCATCCAAATAGTTTTTACCAGTTGTTTCTAATAATTTATTAAGAACAACTAACATCCAAGAAGGAACACCAGTCAAAGAACCTACATCTTCATTTTTACAAGCATTAATAATTGCATTCATTTTTGTATTCCAATCAGACATTAAAGATATTTCTCTGTTTGGAATATTTTTCATTTCAGCATAGAAGGGTAAATTATCAATCAAGATAGCAGATAAATCACCAAAACGAGTATCATATTTTTGATATAATTCACTACTTCCACCAATTCGCAAATTTTTACATGTAAAAATATCAGTTTCAGGATTAGCATTTAAATATAAGGCAAACATTGTTTTCCCTGCAGCATAATGACAATCTTCTAAAGACTCTTTACTAATTGGAATAAATTTACTTTTGGCATTTGTTGTTCCAGATGATTTAGCAAACCATTTAATTTTTCCATTCCATGTAACATCTTTTTCTCCTTTTCGAGCTAATTCTATATAAGGTTCAAAATCTTCATAGTGCACTGCTGGCACTTGTCTTTGGAAATCATGAATCCTCTTTATTTCGTCAAAGTGATATTTTTTTCCATAGATAGTAGATTTACCTTTTTTAAGATTGTGAAAAAGAACTCGTTCTTGTGTGCCAATTGGATTTGCGATGCTTTCCTCGATAACATTCATTCGGTTACGCATCATAATTTCCATAATCTTATTGACTATTCCCATCCAATAAAAGTTTTGTAGATTTACACAAATTTAATAAACTTTAGTTAGCAAAATGCAGTTTGAGGGACAAATTCGAAAAATGACGACAGAAAATCATTCTCCAATTAATTATTATTGGAATTTTAAAGATGATTTTATTGTGATGAACCAGTTATTAGGTAAAAAGATTAAAATTAGTTTTGATCATTATGAATGTTTAGGTTGTCATGAAGATAAAGAAATTTATCAAATGGGTTACTGTAAGAACTGTTTTTTTACTTTACCAGAAGCTAACCCAAGTATTATAAACCCAGAATTATCTACAGCTCATTTGGGGATAGCACAAAGGGATTTGGAGTGGGAACAAAAATTCGAATTACAACCTCATATTGTTTATTTAGCAAACTCTTCTGGGGTAAAAGTTGGAGTAACACGATTAACACAAGTTCCAACTCGTTGGATAGATCAAGGAGCCTCTGAAGCTATTATTATTGCACGAACTGATAATCGTTATGAAGCTGGTATGATTGAGGTTTCTTTAAAAGATATTATTACAGATAAAACAAACTGGCAAAGAATGTTGAAAAATGATGTTCCTGAAGTAGATTTATTTCAAAAATATCATGAAATTAAAAGTTATGTGAACAAAGATTTTATACAATTTTTAGTTGATGAACCTAAAGTGTTAAAATTAGAATATCCCGTAAATTCTTATCCAGATAAAGTAAAATCTTTGAATTTGAAAAAAACACTAATTATAGAAGGGATTTTAAAAGGAATAAAAGCACAATATTTAATATTTGAAGATAACTCAGTCTTTAATGTTCGTGGGCATGAAGGATTTTATGTGAAATTTGAAATATAGATTCTTTTTAAAATAAATTGCTTTTCATTTTTTTTATAATTATATTAGTTACAGATAATTAACATAACACAAAAAAATATAATTATGAATAAAAAATTGGCATTAGCACTTATAGCTGCAGGAATGTTTACGTTTTCTGCTTGTAATAAAAAATCAGATTTACCTCAATATAAAGTTGAGCAGGCAGTATTAGATGTATATAAATATAGAGAAAATAGACCTGATTCATTATTTGCACATGTAGATGGTGTAAATGTATTAGATTTGATGGCTCCTATAAAAGAATTTGGACCAATAGATGTTTACAATGTTGAAAAAGTTACACCTTTAGAGGATGGCGATAAAACAATATATGAAGCAGTCTATAAAGTACATTTTAAAAATAATGCTGAAGGAACGGAAACTTTTAAAGTAAAACGAGTAAATAAGCTTGATGGAATTGTAGTAGGATATTCTTATAATATATCGCAAGTTCCATTAGAATCTGAGAAAAGTGAAGTGAAAACTGATTCTGTAAAATAAAATATGAATCCCAATAAGATAATTTATCTCATTGGGATTTTCATTTTAGGGTTAATTAGTAATCATTATATTTTTATCCTATTATTAGAGAATAAAGTGTACTATCTGTATTTAGGTATTGATAATCGAAATTATGATTTTCTAGTCGATCAATTAAGCTATTAAAATCTTCTTTCTTATCTAATTCAATACCCACTACCGCAGGTCCTGTTTCTTTGTTGTTTTTCTTAATATATTGGAAATAACTTATATCATTACTTGGTGCTAAAACTTCATTTACTAATTCTTTTAATGCTCCCGCTCTTTGAGGAAAATTAATGATGAAATAATGTTTTAAGCCGTTATATAATAATGCTCTTTCTTTTATTTCCTCCATTCGAGTAATATCATTATTGCTTCCGCTTAAAATACATACTACATTTTTACCTTTTATGTTGTCTTTATACTGTTCTAATGCAGCAACAGATAATGCACCAGCAGGTTCAAGAACAATAGCATCTCTATTATACATTTGTAGGATTATATCACAAATTTTTCCTTCGTCTACTGTAAGGTAATCATCTAAATTGTCTTTACAAATTTCAAAAGTTAAATCACCTACTTTTTGAACAGCAGCACCATCAACAAACTTATCAATATGATCTAATTCAGTATTATAACCATTTTCTACCGAAGTTTTCATAGAAGGAGCTCCTTTTGGCTCTACTGCAATGATTTTAGTTTCAGGAGATAGTTGTTTAAAAACAGATGCAATACCAGAAGCTAAGCCACCACCACCAATAGGAACAAATACATAGTCAATTTTTTGAGTAACTTGTTCTAAAATTTCTAAGCCAACTGTAGCTTGTCCTTCAATAATTAGAGGATCATCAAACGGATGAATAAAAGCAGCATTGTTTTCTTCGCTATAGGCTATAGCTGCATTTTTAGAATCATCAAAAGTATCACCAACCAATTTTATTTCAGCAAAATCACCTCCAAACATTTTTACTTGTTCAAGTTTTTGTTTTGGAGTAGTAATTGGCATAAAGATTACACCTTTAATTTTTAAAATGCTACAAGAATAAGCAACACCTTGTGCATGATTACCAGCACTTGCACAGACAACACCATTATTAACTTTGTTGTCTTGATATAGGTTCTGTATTTTGTTAAATGCACCTCTTAATTTATAAGAACGTACAATTTGTAAATCTTCTCTTTTTAAAAAAACAGTAGCTTCAAACTCATTCGAAAGTCTTAAATTTTTTTGTAATGATGTCTCTGCTATTATTTTTTTGATGTTTTCTTTCGCTTTTTTTATAGCTTCTATTTGAGGAAAATATGCGACTTCGTTCATCTTAGTTTGTTTTATTTGTGTTTTTTATTATTTTCCCTTTTTCTATATGTAATTGATGAGAGATACAATTTGGAATTTGGGATTGAAAATGTGCTACATAGATCAATGTTTGTCCACTTGCAGCTAAATCATCAATTATTTGATTGAAATGAAGAATCTGTTCATTATCTAATCCTTGACAAGGTTCATCTAATACTAAAAGTTTAGGATTTTTCACTAAAGTTCTAGCTAGTAAAACTAAACGTTGTTTACCAATTGGAAGTGTCTTTAGTTTTTTTAATTGATCTTCTTGTAAATCAAAGAATATTAAAAGTTGTTCTAATTTTTGCTGTTGTTCAAAATCTAATTTTTGATACAAAGACATGGAATCAAAAAATCCAGAAGCAATGGCTTGTTTTACGTTTGCATCCATATCAAAATACCAATGTAATTCTGGAGAAATCATTCCAATTTTTTCTTTTATCTCCCAAATACTTTCTCCACTTCCTCGTCTGTTACCAAATAAAGAAATTTCGTTTCCGTAAGCTTGAGGATGATCACCATTAATTAAACTTAATAAAGTTGATTTTCCTGATCCATTTGCTCCATAAACCAACCATTTTTCTCCACTTTTTACTTCCCAATTTATGCCTTCTAAAACTTTTTTGGTACCATAAACTATTTCAACATTCTTCATTTGTATAATGTTTTCTGAAGAATTTTCTTGATGATTTTGTAAAAAATAAGGTAATGGTTTTGATTTTCTTTTTACATCTTTGGTAACTTTATCTGATAATGAAATCTCATATAATTGTCCATTTCTAATTTCAGCGAAATGTTTTACAGATTCTGGGGAATCATCGTCATTGTTAATCAGTATAAACGTAACTCCTTTTGTTGTTAAATCATCTATATATTGATTCAGATTTTTTCTTGTTTCAATATCTAATCCTGTGTAAGGTTGATCTATAATCAACAATTGAGGTTCTAACCAAAGTACTTTTATGAGTTGCAATTTCTTGTGTTCTCCACTAGAAAGTTCAATTAGTTGTTGATTTTTAAAATTATCAAATCCAAAAATTTTTAATAAATGTTCGACCTTTTCAAATGTTAAATTTTCTTTTTTTTCAAATCGTTTTAATTCAGCTAAAACTGTTAAAGTATCATTTTGTTCAATTTTATTGTATCGTTGCTGGTAGTAAAAATTTTTCTGTCCATCAAGATTTGTAAATTGAAACCAGTTTGGAACATAAATGACTTGCTTTGGTAAATGACTTGTTTCACAAAAATTAATTTCAAGAAAACCTTCATAATTTTCGATTTCTTTAGAGATGATTTTAGCTAAAGTTGTTTTTCCGCTTCCACTAATTCCTTTTATCATCCAATTTTCTTTGGCCTTTATTTGCCATGAAAAATCTTTTAAAATCGAATTTTGTTGATATCCGAAAGATAGATTCGTTATTTTTAGAATTGTATTTTCCAATTTACTTTTCTTTAAATTTTATGAAACAAGTATTATTATAATCTGTAAGATTAAACTGTTTTAATTGCTTTCATTGCAGTCATTGCTTTACGTAATTCTTTTCCTACAATTTCTACAGGATGGTTACGTAAAACATCATTGATATTTACTAATGTTACATTATCAACAGAATTATCTTTTCCTTCATTAAAATCTTTTCCAACAACATCAACATTAATGTTTTTCATGAAATCTTTTAACAATGGTTTACATGCTTGATCAAATAAATAACAACCATATTCTGCTGTATCAGAAATTACACGATTCATTTCGAATAATTTTTTTCTAGCAATTGTATTCGCAATTAATGGTGTTTCGTGTAAAGATTCATAATAAGCAGATTCTGGTTTTATGCCAGCTTCAACCATTGTTTCAAAAGCTAATTCAACTCCGGCACGTACAAATGCAACCATTAAAGTATAATTATCAAAATATTCTTGTTCTGTAATATTAACTTCTCCAGCAGGTGTTTTTTCAAAAGCAGTTTCTCCAGTTTCAGCTCTCCATTTTAAAAGATTTTTATCTCCATTTGCCCAATCTTCCATCATTGTTTTACTAAACTCTCCAGACATGATATCATCTTGATGTTTTTGGAATAATGGACGCATAATGTCTTTTAATTCTTCTGATAATTCGAAAGCTTTAATTTTTGCTGGATTACTTAAGCGATCAAGCATACCACTTACTCCACCATGTTTTAAAGCTTCTGTAATAACTTCTACACCATACTGAACTAATTTTGAAGCATATCCTGCATCAATTCCATTTTCTACCATTTTTTCGAAAGAAAGAATAGAACCTGTTTGTAAAAGACCACATAAAATAGTTTGTTCTCCCATCAAATCAGATTTTACTTCAGCAACAAAAGATGATTTTAAAACACCAGCCTTATGTCCTCCAGTTCCTACGCAATATGCTTTCGCTTGTTCTAATCCTTTACCTTGAGGATCATTTTCCGGGTGAACAGCAATTAATGTTGGAACACCAAATCCTCTTAAATATTCAGCTCTAACTTCTGATCCAGGACATTTTGGAGCAACCATGATTACAGTAATATCTTTACGAATTTGCATTCCTTCTTCAACGATATTGAATCCGTGAGAATATAAAAGTGTTGCGCCTTCTTTAATCAAAGGTTGTACAGCATTGATTACTGAAGTATGTTGTTTATCTGGAGTTAAATTAACAATAACATCAGCAGTAGGAATTAATTCTTCATAAGTACCAACTGTAAAATTATTGCTTGTTGCATTTTTCCAAGAATCTCTTTGTTGTTCAATAGCTTCTTTACGTAAAGCATAAGAAACATCTAATCCACTATCGCGTAAGTTTAAACCTTGATTCAAACCTTGAGCTCCACATCCTACAATAACAATTTTTTTACCTTTTAAGGCATCAGTACCTTTAGAAAATTTTGTGTTGTCTAAAAATTCTGCTTGTGCTAATTGGTATAATTGTTCTCTTAATGATAATGTATTGAAATAGTTAGCCATTTTGTTTTTTTTATATTATTGAGGCTTAATGCCTAATTTAATTATTAATTTATTTTAAAGTTTTGTATATTAATCATATACATGTTGATTTTTACATAGTGAAAACAGAGTTTCCTTTGTCTAGAAATTCATTTTCTATAACTTCTTTAGAAGGTTCATCTTTTTCGAATTGTAATAATTTTTCATGGAAACCAGTACTCGCTTTTATAATTGCAATTCTTGCTCCTCGTACGAATTCTATTAAACCGTATTTTGTAAGTTCCTGAGTAAGATTATCGATTTCCTCGCGATGTCCAGCTGTTTCAAAAACAGTATAATCATTACGAATTACTACAGTGTTTGCGCCATATTGACGTAATAATCTTTCTACGTAAGCTTTTTCTGCGATAATATTTGTTGGAACTTTATATAAAGCTTGTTCTTGCCAGATTAGTTCATCATTATTGTTGAAATAAGCTTTTAGAACATCAACTTGCTTTTCAATTTGCATGCACAGTTTTCGTACAACTTCCTCAGATTCTTCAATAACAATAGTAAATCGATGTACGTTCTCTATTTCAGAAGGAGAAGTACTCAAGCTTTCTATATTAATTTTTCTACGAGTAAAAATTCCAGCAATTCTTCCTAAAATCCCTATTGAATTTTCTGTATATAATGTGATTGTATATTCTTGTTTTGAATCCATAATAGTTTATTTTAATCTGATTTCTGAAACACTTGTACCTTGTTGAACCATAGGAAATACATTATTTTCTTTTCCTACTACAACTTCTAAAAGATATGAACCATCATGCTCTAACATTTGTTTCAAAGCACTTTTTAATTCACTTCTTGCATCAATTTTTTGACCATCGATATGATAAGCTTTAGCTAATGCAACAAAGTCTGGACTTGTAATATCAACAAAAGAATAACGCTTGTCATTAAATAACTCTTGCCATTGACGAACCATTCCTAAGAAACTATTATTTAGAATCAAGATTTTTACTTTCGCTCCAAACTGCATAATTGTTCCAAGTTCTTGTAAAGTCATTTGAAAACCACCGTCTCCACAAACCATTACAACATCTTTTTCTGGAGCTCCGTACCAAGCACCAATGGCAGCTGGTAAGCCAAATCCCATTGTTCCTAATCCTCCAGAAGTAACTAAAAGTTTAGAATCTTTGAATTTTGCGTAACGACATGCGGACATTTGATGTTGACCAACATCTGTAACAATTATAGCTTCACCATCAGTTAAGTCGTTTAAAGTATTTATAACTTCCGCCATAGACATAACATCTGATGAAGGATAGAATTCTTTATCTATAACTTCTTTATGTTCTTCTTTCTCTAATTCTCTAAACTCAGCAAGCCATTCATTATGTTCAGCTTTATCAGTAAATTTTGTAAGTAACGGAAGTGTTTTTTTACAATCTCCCCAAACAGGTACAGTAACTTTTACATTTTTTCCAATTTCTGCTGGATCAATATCTAAATGGATAATTTTTGCTTGCTTAGCATATTTATCTAAACGTCCAGTAACGCGATCATCAAATCTCATTCCTATAGCTATCAATACATCACAATCATTTGTTTTTACATTTGGAGCATAATTTCCATGCATCCCTAATAAACCAACATATTGAGGGTGTTCTGTTTCTATAGCACTTAATCCCATTAAGGTTGTAGCTACAGGAATTCCTGATTTTTTTAAAAAATCTTTTAATTCTTGTTCTGCTTTACCAAGAATAACTCCTTGACCAATAATTGCAAATGGTTTTTTTGCTTCGTTAATTATTTCAGCAGCCGCTTTAACATATTCAGATCTTATTTCTGGTTCAGGTCTATAACTGCGTACATGAGTACATTTCTCATATTTTTGTTTTTCAATAAGTTGAATTTGTGCATTCTTTGTTATATCAATCAGTACTGGTCCTGGTCTTCCGCTACGAGCAATATGAAAAGCTTTTGCTAAAACATCATTAACCTCTTCTGCATCTGTAATTTGATAATTCCATTTAGTGATAGGATTAGTAATGTTAATTACATCTGTTTCTTGGAAAGCATCTGTACCTAAAAGAGAAGCAAAAACTTGGCCTGTAATACATACAATAGGATTACTATCTATCATTGCATCAGCAATTCCTGTGACTAGATTAGTTGCGCCAGGGCCACTAGTTGCAAATGCGACACCAACTTTTCCTGATGTTCTTGCATAACCTTGAGCAGCATGTATTCCACCTTGTTCATGGCGTACTAAGATATGTTTTAGAAAATCTTTATAGTCATACAATGCATCATAAATAGGCATAATAGCACCACCAGGATATCCAAAAACAGTATCAACACCTTCAGCTAGTAAAGCATTAATAATAGCTTGCGAACCTGATATTTGAGTTAAATTATCTGTCGGTAAGGCAGCCTTCTGAAGCGTCCCTAACTTGTCTTGCGTATTTGAATAAGATTCCATTTTTTACTTTTAATTTTGGTTGTTTCCAGTTGTTTTTTCGTTCTGCTAAAGTTTTTTCATCAACTAATAAGTTCAATTGTTTTTTGTCAATATCAATTTCGATAAGGTCATCATTTTCAATTAATGCAATAGGACCTCCATCAAATGCTTCTGGCGTAATATGTCCGACGACAAATCCATGTGTACCTCCACTGAATCTACCATCTGTAATAAGAGCAACCTTATCTCCTAAACCAGCACCAATAATTGCTGAGGTTGGTTTAAGCATTTCTGGCATTCCAGGTCCACCTTTTGGTCCTTCGTTTCGAATCACAATAACACTTCCTGCATTTATTTTTAATTCTTCTATTGCTTTTAAAACTTCTACTTCACTATTAAAAACTTGTGCTTTTCCTTTAAAGTAAAATCCTTCTTTTCCTGATATTTTTGATACTGAACCTTTCGGAGCAAGGTTTCCATATAACATTTGTAAATGACCTGTTTCTTTTATAGGATTGTCTAATTTTCTTATAATATTTTGTTTAGAAAAGTCTAATGATTGAACATTTTCTAAATTCTCTGCAAGAGTTTTTCCTGTTACAGTTAAACATTCTCCATCAAGTAATCCTTCACTTAGCATATATTTCATTACAGCAGGGACACCTCCAATTTTACTTAAATGTTCCATTAAGTACTTTCCACTTGGTTTTAAATCAGCAATAACAGGAGTTTTATCGTTTATTTTTTGAATATCGTCTAAAGTCAATTCTAAATCCATTGTTGCTGCAATTGCTAATAAATGAAGTACAGCATTTGTACTACCACCAAGTACAACAATTACTTTAATCGCATTTTCTAAAGATTTTTTTGTGATGATATCACTTGGTTTAATATCCTTTTCTAATAAATTTTTTAGAAACTTTCCAGCAGTTAAACATTCATTTCTTTTTTCATCACTCATTGCTGGGTAAGAAGATGAATAAGGTAAGCTCATTCCTAAAGCTTCTATTGCAGCAGCCATTGTGTTAGCAGTATACATCCCACCACAAGCACCTGGGCCCGGGCAAGCATTTTGTATGATACCACAATAATCTTTGTCATCTAAATTTCCATTTAGTTTTTTACCAAGAGCTTCAAAAGCAGAAACGATATTTAATTCTTCTTCCTTGTAATGACCAGGAGCAATTGTACCTCCGTAAACCATGATTGATGGTCTGTTTAAACGAGCCATTGCCATAATAGAACCTGGCATATTCTTGTCACATCCAGGAATCGTGATTACACCATCATAAAAATGAGCTGCACAAACTGCTTCGATTGAATCCGCAATAACTTCACGGCTTACTAATGAATATCTCATTCCAGAAGTACCGTTTGTTATTCCATCACTAATTCCGATTGTATTGAATTTTAATCCAATTAAATCATCATTTTTCATACCATCTTGCACTAATTGTGCAAATTGGTTAAGATGCATATTACATGTGTTTCCATCATATCCCATGCTTGCAATCCCAATTAAGGGTTTTTTAAGATCTTCATCACTTAAACCAATACCATGTAGCATTGCTTGCGAAGCCGGTAAAGTAGGGTCTTGTGTAACTGTACTACTGATTTTGTTTAATGATTTTGTGTTATTGTTCATAACTTATTACTATTTGTTTTGCTTGTTTATTTATATAAAAAAAGCCACCTAAAAATAAGGTGGCTCAATAAAATTTATCTTAAAAATTCGTCAATATACCACCTTTCCTAATCTAAAGACTAAGACCAAAATAATGTTAATAATAATGACAAATAAATGTTTCATACAACTGTTTTAAAAATTATAATTTCATAAAAAAAGCCAACTTATAAAAAAGTGGCTTCAATTGATATTATATAAATTCACAACTGTTTACCACTCTCTTTTGAAAGAATGTCTAAGACAATTACATTAATAACGTTGTGAATAAAATTCATTTTTACTTTTTTGATAAACCAAAGCTAGAATTATTTTTTTAAATTAGACAAATATTTTTTCATAAAAATATCATTTATTTGTTATTCGCATTTATTTGTCATTTTTATTGATTTATCATTAAAAATATATTCAATAAATTTTATATATAGAAAATTTTGAAGCAAAAAGTTATTCAAAACGTTTTTAGTTTATACGATTCATCAGAATTCGTACAAAAACTTATTTCCGATTATAAATCTAACCCTAAACATAAGGCTAATATCAAAGGATTTTTAGGATCTGGATTAAGTATTCTTTCTGGACATTTGTTTGATAGATTATCACATCCTATAGTTCTTATTTTTGATGATAAAGAAGAAGCTGCTTATGTTTTAAATGATTTAGAAACTTTGTTTGATAGAGAACAAGTTTTATTTTTTCCATCTTCGTATAAACGTCCTTATGAGGTTGAGGAAGTAAATAATGCTAATGTTGTAATTAGAACAGAAGTTTTAAATAGTTTATCTAATACCAAACATCATAAAATTGTTGTTACTTATGCAGAAGCGTTACAAGAAAAAGTTGTAACAAAAAAAGCTTTATCTACAAATACATTAAAAGTAAAAGTAGGAAATGAATTAGGAATTGATTTTTTAACTGAAGTTTTAATTTCTTATGATTTCAAAAAAGTTGATTTTGTTTCAGAACCAGGAGAGTTTTCTATAAGAGGAGGAATAGTTGATGTTTTTTCATTTTCGAATGAACATCCTTATCGTATTTCATTGTTTGGAGATGAGGTTGAGACAATCAGAACATTTGATATTGAAAATCAATTATCCATATCTACAACAAAGGATATTACTATTATTCCTAATCTAGAAAGTAAAAATGTTGATGAAAAAAGAGAAAGTTTTTTAGAATTTATACCATCAAATAGTATAATTATTACCAAAAATATTTCTGTTTTAGGAAAACAAATCAACAAAAATTTTGAATATGCTGAAGAATCATTCTCAAAATTAAACGGAGAAATCAAACAATTAGAGCCAAAACAGTTGTTTTTAAGTCAAAATGAATTCTTTCATCAATTAGCCGAATTTGGTTCTATTGAAATTGCAATGAAACCATTTTTTGAAACAGTAGATGTTTTAGAATCTCCTTTTAAGCCTCAGCCTACTTTTAATAAACAGTTTGAATTACTTATTGATGATTTAAATGAACATAAAAATAGAGGATATAACAATCTAATTCTTTGTTCCAACGAAAATCAAATAAGAAGATTTGAAGAGATTTTTGAAGATATAGGAAAAGAAGTTTCTTATTCTCCTGTTTTAGGAACATTTTTCCAAGGTTTTATAGATGATGAGCTTCAATTGACATGTTATACAGACCATCAAATTTTTGGACGATATCATAAATTTAATCTTCGTAATTCTTTTACCAAAAAAGAAGCAATCACACTAAAAGAGATTAATTCACTTCAAGTAGGAGATTTTGTTACGCACATAGATTACGGAATTGGAAAATTTGCAGGTCTTGTACGTCTTAATAATAATGGTGTAATGCAAGAATCAATAAAATTGATTTATCAAAATAATGATATTTTATACGTTAATATTCATTCTTTACATAAGATAGCAAAATTTAGAGGAAAAGATGGAGTAGAGCCTAAGGTTTCTAAAATTGGTTCTCCAGCATGGAAAAATTTAAAGAACAAAACTAAAGCTAAAGTAAAGGAAATTGCTTTTGATTTGATAAAATTATATGCAAAACGTCGTGCTCGCAAAGGTTTTTCATATTCACCAGATACTTATTTACAGAATGAATTAGAAGCTTCTTTTATTTATGAAGATACTCCAGATCAATATAAAGCTACACAAGATGTAAAAGCTGATATGGAGTCCGAAAGACCAATGGATAGATTAGTTTGTGGAGATGTTGGTTTTGGTAAAACAGAAGTAGCAATTCGTGCAGCGATGAAGGCAGCTGTTGATGGAAAACAAGTTGCTGTTCTTGTTCCTACAACAATTCTTGCATTTCAGCATTTCAAAACGTTTTCAGAACGATTGGCTGATTTACCTGTAAAAGTTGCATATCTTAATAGGTTTGTTACAGGAACAAAGAAAAAAGCTGTTTTAGATGGATTAAAATCTGGACAAGTAGATATTGTTATTGGTACTCATCAATTAGTAAATCCTAAAATAGAGTATAAAGACTTAGGATTATTAATCGTTGATGAGGAACATAAATTCGGAGTAGGAGTAAAAGATAAATTAAAAACTTTACGAGAAAATATAGATACATTAACTCTTACAGCAACACCAATTCCTAGAACATTACAATTTTCTTTGATGGCTGCTCGTGATTTATCTGTTATTAAAACTCCACCACCAAATAGGCAACCTGTAGATACGCAGTTAGTAGGATTTAATGAAGAAGTCTTCAGAGATTCTATTATGTATGAAATGCAACGAGGAGGACAAGTTTACATTATCCATAATCGAGTTCAATCATTAAAAGATATTGCAGGAATGGTTCAGCGTTTAGTTCCTGATGCTCGTGTTGCAATTGGTCATGGACAAATGGAGGGTAAAGCATTAGAGGCTGTTCTTCTGGATTTTATTGATGGAAGATATGATGTGTTTGTGTCTACAACAATTATAGAATCTGGACTAGATGTACCAAATGCGAATACAATTCTTATTAATGATGCTCAGAATTTTGGTTTAGCTGATTTGCATCAGATGAGAGGAAGGGTAGGTAGAAGTAACCGTAAAGCATTTTGTTATCTAGTAGCACCTCCTATTTCTGTTTTAACAGAAGAAGCTAGAAAAAGATTACAAGCAATCGAACAGTTTTCGGATTTAGGTTCAGGATTTAATATTGCAATGAAAGATTTAGAAATTCGAGGAGCTGGAAATCTTCTAGGAGCTGAACAAACAGGGTTTATGATGGATATTGGTTTTGAAACTTATCAGAAAATTTTAAATGAGGCAATAGAAGAATTAAAGTCAACTGATTTTAAAGATTTATTTGAAGATCAAAATAACGAAACAGAAAAAGAATATGTTTCTGATGTTCAAATTGATTCAGATTTACAAATAATAATTCCAGATGAATATATAGAGAGTTCTGAAGAAAGACTATTACTTTATAAAGATTTAGCAGATATTAATACAGAAGAAGAATTAAGTATTTTTAGAAATAATTTAATTGATAGGTTTGGTCCAATTCCAGAAGAAGTAGAAAATTTATTACAATCAATTCAGCTTAAATGGGTAAGTAAAAAATTAGGTTTTGAGCGTTTGGTTATGAAAAATGGAGTACTCTTAGCTTATTTTATCAATAAGCCACAAAGTGAATTTTACCACTCAGAAAAATTTAGATTAATTTTAAATTATGTCCAAAATAACGCTAAAAATTTAAATTTCAAGGAAAAACAACCCAAAAAAGGAGAGGATTATCCAACATTATTTTTAAGAATAGAAAATGTTAAAAATATTAAAGAAGTGTTAATAGTGTTGAATAATATATTAAATCAATAAAATAAAGTATAAAAAAATAGTTATATTTTAATAAATACAAGGTGAATTAGATTATTTTCTAATTCACTTTTTTTATATACCTATATAAAATACTGATTTTGATAAAAAGTGTGAAATTTTAATGAATTAAGAACTATAACTATTTGTAAATTAACCATTATAGATATTTGTCTAAATAATTATTAAATTTATCAATACAATTTTGTTGGATAAAACATAAACAATTATGGAAACAGCCTCTAGTTACATTCCTATTTTAATTCTATTTATAGTTGCTTTTGCATTTGTAGCTGGAATTATTACAGTTACACATTTTCTTGGACCATCTAGGAAAACAGATGAAAAGTTAGAAAATTTTGAATCTGGTATAAAAAAAGAAGGAAATGCACGTCAACCATTTGCGATTAAGTATTTTTTAGTTGCAATTCTATTCGTTTTGTTCGATGTCGAAGTTGTTTTTTTCTATCCTTATGCTGCTAATTTTAGAGCATTGGGCTGGGGTGGATTCATAGCAGTTGCAACATTTGTAGCCTCTTTTTTTATTATGTATTTATATGTACGTAAAAAAGGTGCATTTGATTGGGAAAAATAATGATTTATTAATTCAAACACAAACACAATGATTCATAATAAAAGACCAGTAACACATAACACTAATGTAAAAATAGTAGAATCTCCTGGAGGTTACGAAGGAGAGGGATTTATGACTATGCAGTTATCAAAGGTAGTTGGATTAGCACGTAAAAATTCTATTTGGCCATTGCCTTTTGCAACAAGTTGTTGTGGAATTGAATTTATGGCAACAATGGCTTCAACTTATGATTTGGCACGCTTTGGCTCAGAACGTTTAGCTTTTACACCAAGACAATGTGATTTATTAATGGTAATGGGAACTATATCAAAAAAAATGGCTCCAGTTCTTAAACAAGTTTATATACAAATGGCAGAACCAAGATGGGTAATGGCTGTTGGTGCTTGTGCTAGTTCAGGTGGGATTTTTGATACTTATTCTGTTTTACAAGGAATAGATGAGGTTATTCCAGTAGATGTATATGTACCAGGTTGCCCTCCTCGTCCAGAAGGAATCATTAATGGTATTTTAAGAATACAAGAATTAGTAGAATCAGAAAGTGTTCGACGAAGAAGTAGTCCAGAATATCAAGAATTATTAGCGAGCTACGGAATTAAATAATTAGTAAATAATGGAAAATTCATTTATAAAAGATCGCTTGGTTCATAAATTTCAAGAGAATATCCTTGGTTATGAAGAACATTTTGGAGTTTTATCTATTTACGCAAATAAAGAGTATAATCTTAAGATTCTTCAATATTTACATGATGAAGAAGAATTAGCTTTTAGGTTTATGAAAGATTTGACAGCTGTACATTATCCAGATCGTGTAGGAGAAGAAATTACAGTGACATACTTAGTGTATAATATGTATAAAGGAGTTGAATTAAGATTAAATTTCAGTATACCTATTAATAATCCTTCAATTTTTACTGCTACAAAATTATTTGAAACATCAAATTGGTTAGAGCGTGAGGTATATGATTTTTTTGGTGTCAATTTTATTGGTCACCCTAATTTGATACGAATTATGAATGTTGATGAAATGGATTATCATCCATTACGAAAAGAATTTCCGTTGGAGGATCAAACACGTAGAGATAAAGACGATGAAATGTTTGGACGTGGAGGAGATTTTCATTTTGGAAATATGAATATAAAAGCCAACTAGTCATGGGAAAAGATAAAGTAAAAAAATCAAAAAAACATGTCGGACTTTCTGATGGATCTTTAGAAAAAAGTACCATTACATTAAACTTAGGACCTACTCATCCTGCTACACATGGTGTATTTCAGAATATTTTAGAGATAGATGGTGAAATAATCAAATCAGCTGTGCCTACGGTTGGATATATTCATCGTGCTTTCGAAAAAATTGCAGAGCGTAGACCTTTGTACCAAATAACACCTTTAACAGATCGCTTAAATTATGTTTCTGCACCATTAAATAATTTAGGTTGGCATATGACAGTAGAAAAATTCTTAGGTTTAGAAATACCAAAAAGAGTTTCTTATCTACGTATTATAATTATGGAGCTATCTCGTATTGCAGATCATATTGTATGTAACTCTATTATGGGGGTTGATACAGGAGCTTTTACGGGATTTTTATATGTTATGCAGTATAGGGAGCTTATTTATGAAATTTTTGAAGAAATATGTGGCTCAAGATTGACTACAAATATTGGTAGAATAGGAGGTTTTGAAAGAGATTTCTCTGATGTTGCTTGGAATAAAATCTATCAATTTTTAAAAGAATTCCCTGGAGTTTTAACAGAGTTTGAAAATCTTTTTTTAAGAAATAGAATTTTTATGGATCGTACTCAGGGAGTTGGAGGTATTTCTGCTGAAAGAGCTTTAAATTATGGATTTACAGGACCTAATTTAAGAGCTGCAGGTGTTGATTATGATATCCGTGTTGCAAAACCATATTGTAGGTATGATGAATTTGAATTTGATATCCCAGTTGGTACAACAGGAGATTGTTACGATAGATTTTTAGTTCGTGGTCAAGAGATGTGGCAAAGTATGCGAATTATTAATCAAGCAATAGACAAAATAAACGTTTTAGAAGGAGAAGAAGCAAAATTATATCACGCTGATGCTCCAGATTTCTATTTACCCAAAAAAGCAGATGTATATACAAAAATGGAAGCTTTAATCTATCATTTTAAAATCATTATGGGAGAAATAGAAATTCCTAAAGGAGAGATATATAATTGTATAGAAGCTGCAAATGGAGAATTAGGATTTTATTTTATTTCTGACGGAGGAAGATCTCCTTATAGACTTCATTTCAGAAGACCTTGTTTTATTTATTATCAAGCTTTTCCAGAGATAATAAATGGATTAATGATTTCTGATGCAATCGTTACAATGAGTAGTTTAAACTTAATCGCAGGTGAGCTTGATGCTTAATAAAAATTGTTAGAAATGGAAGTACAATTTTCAGAAGAAACACAACAAAAAGTAAATAAAATTATAGCACGTTATCCAGAAGGTAAACAAAAAAGTGCTTTAATTCCAATACTTCATGTCGCTCAATTAGAATTTGGAGGTTGGTTAGATACACCTCATTTGGATTATGTAGCTCAACTGTTAAATATTTTACCCGTAGAAGTTTACGAAGTAGCTTCTTTTTATTCAATGTTTAATCTTAACCCTGTTGGAAAATATGTTTTAGAAGTTTGTCAAACAGGACCATGTATGTTACGTGGATCTGATAAAATAATAGAACACATCAAAACAAAATTAGATATAAAAGAAGGTGGAACTTCTGCCGATGGATTATTTACATTGAAACCTGCAGAATGTTTAGGTGCTTGTGGTTATGCTCCAATGTTACAATTAGGAAAAACTTATCGAGAAAACTTAACAATAGAAAAGGTTGATGAGTTATTAGAAGAACTGAAAAAACTAGCATAATGGGAAAAAAATTACTATTAAAAAATATAGATGTCCCAGGTATTCGTCACTATAAAGCTTATCACAAAAATGGAGGTTATTCAAGTGCGGAAAAAGCACTTAAAATGACGACAGATGAAATCTTAGAAGAAGTAAAAGCTTCAGGTTTACGTGGGCGTGGAGGTGCTGGATTTCCAACAGGAATGAAATGGAGCTTTTTGGCAAAACCAGAAGGTGTTCCAAGACACTTGGTTGTAAATGCAGACGAATCAGAACCTGGTACATTTAAAGATAGATTTTTGATGGAGTATATTCCTCATTTATTAGTAGAAGGAATTTTAATTTCATCTTATTGCCTTGGATCAAATACATCATTTATTTATATCCGTGGAGAATATGCTTGGGTTGCAGAAATTTTAGAAGAAGCAATCGATGAAGCAAAAGAAGCAGGATGGTTAGGTAAAAATATTCAAGGCTCAGGTTTTGATTTAGAAATTTATGTACAACGTGGTGGTGGAGCTTATATCTGTGGAGAAGAAACAGCATTATTAGAATCATTAGAAGGTAAACGTGGTAATCCTCGTTTAAAACCTCCTTTCCCTGCTGTTAAAGGATTATGGGGAAGACCTACTGTGGTAAATAATGTAGAAACAATTTCTGCCATAGTTCCTATTATAGATATTACAGGAGCAGAATATGCAAAAATTGGAGTAGGACGTTCTACAGGTACAAAATTAATATCTGCTTGTGGTAATATCAATAAACCTGGTGTTTATGAAATAGACATGACAATTACTGTTGAAGAATTTATTTATTCTGACGAATATTGTGGTGGAATAGCAAATGGAAAGCGATTAAAAGCCTGTATTCCTGGTGGAAGTTCAGTTCCTATTGTTCCAGCAAATTTATTATTGAAAACAGCAGAAGGTAAGCCTCGTTATATGAATTATGAAAGTTTATCTGAAGGAGGTTTTCAAACAGGAACAATGATGGGATCTGGAGGATTTATTGTTTTAGATGAAGATCAAGATGTAGTTTATCATACATATACTTTAGCTCGTTTTTATCGACACGAATCGTGTGGACAATGTTCTCCTTGTCGAGAAGGTACAGGTTGGATGGAAAAAATCTTGAAAAGAATTGATCAAGGCAAAGGAAAAATGTCTGATATCGAATTGTTATGGGATGTTCAACGAAAAATTGAAGGAAATACAATTTGTCCATTAGGTGATGCAGCGGCCTGGCCTGTTGCGGCAGCAATTCGTCATTTTCGAGATGAATTTGAATGGCATATAAACAATCCCGAAGAATGTTTAACTCGTAATTATGGTTTAGCTCATTATGCTGATCCTATCGAAATAAATGAACCAGTAAACTAATACGAAGATGGCAGAAGAAACACCATTATTTAAAGTTACTATCGACAACGAAACGATTGAAGTACCAGCAGGAACAACAATCCTTCAAGCCGCTCGTATGCTTGGTAAAGAAATAGCACCTCCAGCGATGTGTTATTATAGTAAATTAGAAAATACAGGAGGAAATTGCAGAACTTGTTTGGTTGAAGTGTCAAAAGGTAGTGAAGCTGATCCTCGTCCAATGCCAAAATTAGTACCTTCATGCCGTACAACAGTTATGGATGGAATGGTTGTGGGTAATAAAACATCAGAAAGAACATTAGAAGCTCGTAAAGGTATAGTTGAATTATTATTAATTAATCATCCTTTAGATTGTCCTGTTTGTGATCAGGCTGGAGAATGTAAATTACAAGATTTAAGCTATGAACATGGAGCAGAAGCTACGCGATATGAATTTGATCGAAGAACTTTTCCAAAAGAAGACTTAGGTCCAAATATTCAGTTGAATATGAATCGATGCATTCTATGTTATCGATGTGTAAAAACAGCTGATCAAATTACTGGATGTCGTGAACATGGAGTAATGAATCGTGGAGATCACGCTGAAATATCTACACATATTCATAAATCTTTAGACAATGAATTTATAGGAAATATTATTGATGTTTGTCCAGTTGGTGCATTAACAGATAAAACGTTTCGTTTTAAAAATCGTGTTTGGTTTTTAAAACCAGTAGATGCACATCGTGATTGTCCTACTTGTTCAGGTAAAGCTCAACTTTGGTTTAGAGGGGATGAGGTATTTCGTGTAACTGCTCGTAAAGATGAGTTTAATGAAGTAAAAGATTGGATTTGTAACGAATGTCGTTTCGAGAAGAAAGATATCAATGATTGGATTTTAGATAAACCATCAGATGTTTCTAAACATTCTGTTATTCGTCAAGGTCATTATTTTGAAAATAAAATAGAACCTAAGGAAACTCTTCCTAAAGTAATAAAAAGAGATCCTAAAATTTTATTGGATATTCATTCTGTTTCACAAGTCAATGAACCCAATAGAGATCTTTCTAAAATAGAAGGACCAGCAACGAGTAATAATTTTAAAGATTAATCATACCTAAATTAATTAAAAATGAGAGAACAATTTATTGCTGATGCATTAGAAAAGTTAGCTTTAGTAGGTATAATGATTGCTTTTGCTTTGGTTATTGCGATGTATGCTACTTGGGCTGAACGAAAAGTTGCAGCTTTTTTACAAGATCGTATTGGTCCGAATAGAGCGGGTATCTTTGGATTATTACAACCACTTGCAGATGGTTTAAAATTATTTTCTAAAGAGGAAATTATTCCAAAAGATTCTAATAAATTCTTATTTATTCTAGGGCCTTCATTAGCTATGTTAGTAGCTTGTATGACGGGTGCTGTTATTCCTTGGTCTACAGCATTTCAGTTTGGAGATAGAATTGTAGTTCCACAAATAGCTGATATAAATATTGGATTCTTGTATATCCTAGCTGTACTAAGTATTGGTGTCTATGGAATTATGATAGGTTCTTGGGCTTCCAATAATAAATATTCTTTGATGGGAGGATTGCGTGCTGCATCACAGATGATTTCGTACGAACTACCAATGGGGATAGTGTTGATTACGATTTTAATGTTTACAGGGTCTTTGAAATTAAGTGATATAGTTCATTATCAACAAGAACATGCATGGTTTGTCGTTTTACAACCTTTAGGGTTTATTATCTTTTTGGTTTGTTCGTTTGCAGAAACGAATCGTACTCCTTTTGATTTAGCTGAAGCTGAAAATGAATTGATAGGTGGTTATCATTCAGAATATTCTTCAATGAAAATGGGATTTTACTTATTTGCGGAATACATAAATATCTTTATTAGTTCTGTTGTTATATCAACTTTATATTTCGGAGGATATGACATTCCATTTGTTAACGATGCAAAATTAGTAGAGTCAATAGGAATGAATGGTGTTGCTATTCTAAATTTCATATCATTATTTGCTAAGGCATGTTTTTTTATTTTCTTTTATATGTGGGTACGCTGGACGATTCCGCGTTTCAGATATGATCAATTGATGAATTTAGGATGGAAAAAATTATTGCCTCTGGCGTTAATAAATATGCTATTAACGGGATTAGTGATTTTATTATTAGAAAAGTAGAATCTCAAAATTATTAAAAATTATGGAACCAATTACAAATAGAGCTAAACAAGTAGAGCGCAAACCAATAACATTTTTGGAAAGTATCTATTTTGTTGCTATTGCAAAAGGATTGATGATTACATTAAAACATTTCTTTTCTAAAAAAGCAACAATTAGCTATCCAGAAAAGCAAAGGCCATTTAGTCCAGTATTTAGAGGGTTACATGTTCTGAATAGAGATGAAGAAAATCGTGAAAATTGTACAGCTTGTGGTTTATGTGCACTCGCTTGTCCAGCAGAAGCTATAACAATGGAAGCTGCAGAAAGGTTACCTGGAGAAGAAAATCTTTATCGTGAAGAAAAGTACGCTGCAAAATATGAAATAAATATGTTGAGATGTATTTTTTGTGGATTCTGTGAAGAAGCTTGTCCAAAAGATGCTGTTTATTTATCACAAACAGTTCCCCCTGCGAGTTTTGATCGTAAAAACTTTATCTATTCAAAACAAGATTTATTAATCCCGAAAAAAGCTATAAACTAATGGAATTAACTTTAATTTTTTTTTACGTTTTATCGAGCTTAACGGTGTTAAGTGCGTTATTAATGGTGTTTAGTAAAAATCCTGTACATTCAATATTATACTTAATTATCACATTTTTCTGTATTAGTGGTCATTATGTTTTACTAAATGCTCAATTTCTAGCGATTGTAAACATAATAGTTTATGCAGGTGCAATAATGGTATTATTCCTCTTTGTTGTGATGTTGATGAATTTGAATAATGAAACGCTTTCTTTCGGGAAACCAACTAAATTATTAGCAGCTAGTCTAATTTCTTTATTATTCATTGTGCTTACAATAGGTATTTTCTCAAAAAATCAATCAGCGACTTCTACGGCAATAGAACCAATTACAGGAGAAATAGGTTTAATACATAATCTTGGGACTTTACTGTACTCAGAATATGTTTTACCATTCGAATTAAGTAGCGTTCTATTCATTTCAGCAATGATAGGAGCTGTTATGTTATCAAAGAAAGATGAAGAAATATTGGATTAAATATAAAAAGTAAAACATGTTACCAATCAGTTATTATATTACTTTATCATTAATCCTATTTGGAATAGGAATGACAGGTGTTATGATTCGTCGTAATGCAATAGTTATTTTTATGTGTATAGAATTAATGTTAAACGCTGTGAATTTATTATTAGTGGCATTTTCTAAAATGCTTTATCATACAAATCCAGCCTTAGAAAAAGGAGCTGATGCACAGTTGTTAGTCTTCTTTATTATGATAGTAGCCGCAGCTGAAGTTGCAGTAGGTTTATCTGTAATAATATTGTTATTCCGCAAAGTACATTCAGTAGATATCAATGTGTTAAATCGATTAAAAAGATAAAGAATGGAGAAATATATATGGTTAATTCCTTTGATTCCATTCATAGGATTTTTAATAAATGGATTAGGAAGAAATGTACTTTCAAAAAGCTTAGTTACTTTTATTGGTAGCGGAGCAGTCTTGTTTAGTTTTATTCTTTCAATTATGGTATTTGTATCTGTTCCTTCGGGAGCTACAGCTCAGCCATTAATTTTTAAGGCATTTGATATTATTAATATTCCAACATTGCAAGTACCTTTTGCATTTCAAATAGATGCTTTAACAAGTTTATTCTTGTTAATTATTACTGGTGTTGGATTTTTAATTCATGTTTATAGTTCTGCTTATATGAGCGAGGACGAAGGTTTTGCTAAATTCTTTTCATACCTTAATCTTTTCATTTTTTTTATGTTAATTCTTGTAATGGGAAATAACTTTGTTATGATGTTCATAGGTTGGGAAGGAGTTGGATTATGTTCTTTCTTATTAATAGGATTTTGGTTTACAAACCCTGAATATATAAAAGCAGCAAAAAAAGCTTTTATCATGAACCGTATCGGTGATGTAGGCTTTTTATTAGCTATGTTTTGGATTTTTAAAGAATTTGGAACATTAGAATATGTAAAAGTATTTCATCAATTAGCTATAGATCCAGCTGCATTTACAGGTTTTGTATTAACAGGAATTACATTATTGTTATTTTTAGCAGCAACAGGTAAATCAGCTCAATTACCATTATTCACATGGTTACCAGATGCAATGGCAGGACCAACTCCAGTATCTGCATTAATACATGCTGCGACAATGGTTACAGCAGGTATATTTATGATAACTCGTTGTAATATTCTTTTCACAGCAGCACCATTTACATTAGAAATTATACAATATATAGGAATCGCAACAGCATTTGTAACAGCAACAATTGCAATGCAACAGAATGACATTAAAAAAGTTTTGGCTTATTCTACAGTATCTCAACTTGGATTAATGTTTGCTGCAATTGGTTCTGGTGCTTATATCGCTGCGGTTTTCCATGTAATGACTCATGCTTTTTTCAAAGCATTACTTTTCTTAGGTGCAGGTTCTGTTATTCATGGAATGCATCACGAACAGGATATGCGTAAAATGGGAGGATTAAAGAAATACATGAAAATTACTCATATAACTTTCTTAATAGGATGTTTAGCGATTTCTGGAATACCTGGTTTATCAGGTTTCTTTTCGAAAGATGAAATGTTACTAGGAATGTTTGTTTCTAATCCTATCGTTTATGGATTAGGTTTTATAGTTTCTGTAATGACGGCTTTCTATATGTTCCGCTTATATGCAATGACTTTTTTAGGAGATTTACGTGATAAACATGTTCATCCTCACGAAAGTCCAGCAGCTATGACAATTCCTTTAATTATTTTAGCATTTCTATCTGTTTTTGCAGGTTATGTTGGTATTCCAGAATTATTTGTAGAGAATGGGCATAAATTACAAAACTTCCTTAGTGGAGTAGTGGTTATTGGTGAAGCACATCATATTGCTCATTCTACTGAATATTTAATGATGGGAGCTCTATTTGTTTGTGTTATTCTAGCTATTGCTTATGCAATAAAAAAATACACAGATTCAAAAGATGAAGAAGCAACTGGAATTGCAAAGTTCTTTGAAAATAAATGGTATATCGATGAATTATATGATAAAGCAATCGTAAAACCTTTATTCGAATTAGGTTATGTTCTAAAGAAATATGTCGAGAAAGCTGGCTTAGCTGCTTTTGTTGTTGGTTTTGGATCTGTATCTGGTAATACATCAAAAAATGTACGCCAATTACAAAACGGAAATGTAGGATTTTATATCATGCTTATGGTTATTGGACTTGTCGCTGGTATTTCAATCTTTTTTATAGGGTATTTAATTTCACAAAATAGTTAATAATGCTTTTATCTTTATTTATCATTTTACCATTAATAGTAGGAGTTTTTATGCTATTAATGAAAGGTCAAAAACCACAAAAATGGTTTGGTGCATTTGTCGCAGGAGCTTTAATTGCATTATTCTTTTCGATATCTTGTAAAGAAAGTGGACTAGAAAATATTTATCAAACTCAGTGGTTTCATTTCAATAACATTAAAACTTATTTTGCTTTAAATGCTAGTGGATTAGGAGGTTTAATGTTAATATTATCAAATTTCACATATTTAGCATTATTCATTTATCTATCTACAACAAAACAAAAATATACGAATACATTCTACGGATTATTATTAATTACATTAGCTGGTTTAAACGGAGTTTTTCTAGCCCATGATTTAATTTTATTCTACTTTTTTTGGGAGTTAGTTTTAATTCCAGTTTATTTCTTAATTGGATTATTTGGATTAGGAAAAGATAAATTGAGAATTAATATGACATTCTTTCTGTATACTATTTTTGGTTCAATGTTTATGTTAGGAGGAATTGTTTATATCGGATTTTTCTTAAGACCTGTATCTTTTTTATTAGAAGATGTTCAGCAAGTTACAGCTGCAGCTTATTCAACAAATACTGCGTTAGCATTGTTGTTTTTAATAGCTTTTGTAATCAAAATTCCAATTTTCCCATTCCATACATGGCAACCAACAATATATAAAACATCACCAACGCCATTAACAGTAGTATTATCTGCTCTTATGGCAAAAATGGGATTGTTTGCAATTGTAACGTGGTATTTAGGATTATTTCCAGAAATTTCTCACTTATTCAAATACATTATATATATAGCGATTATAGGATTAGTTTATGCTTCATTAATTGCATTAAGCGCAAACAACGTGAAGAAAATTATTGCTTATAGCTCAATCGCGCATTTAGCTTTAATATTTGTTTCACTTTTTTCAGAATTATCAAATGGTATTACGGGAGCATATTTTCAAATGTTTTCTCACGGATTAGTTGTTCTAGGATTATGGTTATGTGTAGATGTTATGGAAAAAAAATATCATTTAACAGATATTAAATCAATTAGTGGTTTAGCTAAAGTAAATCCTACTTTATCTATTCTATTTATGATTTTTTGTTTAGCCAATGTAGCATTGCCTTTAACAAGTTCATTTGTTGGAGAGTTTATGATGCTTTCAGCATTATTTATATATAACCCTATAATTTGTGTTATAGCATGTTTAGGTGTTATCTTATCGGCAGTTTATACGTTGAGGTTATCAAGCGCATTACTTTTTGGAGAAGTAAAAAATATAAAACACAAAGATTTAAAGAAAAATAGTTTTGGACCTATTGCAGTTTTAGCTGTTCTAGCAATTATAATAATTGTTTTAGGAGTTTATCCAGCACCAATTTTTAATTTTTTAGCCCATTAATCATTTTGAAAAAATAGAATATGAATACTATTATTTTATCAGCACTTTCAGGAGTTATTTTGATGTTCAGTGGATTTTTCATCAAAAATAATCGTGCATTAAATATTCTTTCTGTTATATTATTTTTCGGAATGATTATAGGAGGGATTTTCGAACTCAGAGGATGTTCTATGTTTGCAGGACAATTTGATAATATGATTGAAAAATCACTTTATGGAGTTTCCTTTTTTATAGCTTTAGCAGCATTAGCTATTTTTTATCTATTAATTAATAAAGATGCATTTGTTAAAGTAGGAAAACATGTAGCAGAATATTATGCACTTATTTTCTTTTCTTTTGTTGGAATTGCAGTTTTAGCCCAATTTCATAATTTGGTTATGATGTTCTTGGGGATAGAACTTCTTTCAATTCCTATGTATATTATAGCAGGAACAAGCAAAACAAGTATTAAAAGTACAGAAGCCTCAGTAAAATATTTCTTGATGGGAGCTTTTTCTACAGGAATACTTTTATTAGGTATAGCATTTTTATATGGTTCAACAGGTTCATTCATGATGGATAAGTTAGTAAACTACATGAAAGATTTCGAAGCACTATATTATTTAGGTTGGTGTTTAATCATCTTCTCATTTTGTTTCAAAGTTTCTGCAGCACCATTTCATGCATGGACACCAGATGTATATGATGGTACGCCAACTGTTTTCACATCATTCATGTCTACAATTGTAAAAGGTGGATCATTCTTAGGATTTATTTTAGTGCTAAGATCATTACCTGTAAACACTCAATATGGCTCATACTACCAATTATTATTAGCCTCAATTATTATTCTAACATTATTTATAGGAAATTTTGGAGCAGTTACTCAGAAATCAGTAAAAAGAATGATGGCTTATTCGTCAATCGCACAAGCAGGATTTATGTTGTTTGCATTATTTTTTATAAACTCAGCATCCAAAGAAGCTTTATTGTTCTATACAATATCATATTCAATTGCTAATATTATAATATTTTATACAATCAATCAGTTTAAAAAGCCAACGTTTGAGAATTTTTCAGGTTTAGGAAAAGCAAATCCTATTTTAGCAGCATCTGTTACAATAGCCTTAATATCTCTTGCAGGTATTCCATTAACTGGAGGTTTTTTTGCAAAATTCATGGCATTAAGTATAGCAGGAGCAAACGATAAAAATTTATTTTTAATAGTAATTGCTTTAGTAATGGCAGTGCTTAGTATGTACTATTATTTCAAAGTAATCAATTATATCTATTTCAAAAAAGGAAAGAATAAAGTAAAAACACAAGATGGTTTAACAAATTTCTTACTTATTTTAGGAATGATAATTCTTATAGTTATGGGAATTTTCCCAGGAATTTTATCATCATTTCTACAAACACCAATGTGGTAATTCATTAATAATATACCTATCAAAAGCTCTTATCAATTTTTATAAGAGCTTTTTTTATAAATAAATTTTATATTTTTTTGGGTTGAATCGTAACCTTTCAGTTTACTTTCTCACGAGTCGATATCTCAAAGTAGCTAGCAACATCAACTTTTCAAGGTAGCTGTTACTCGCTAATTATGACATGGCTTAACACAATTAGTATGGAGAACAACCATTTTTTTCCAGTGTTTAAGTGTTTCAGTTATTAAGTTAGGTATATCACTTATAGCTTAAGACTAATAACTCACCAACTGTCATTCAGAGCTTTTCGAAGAATCTTTTAGTTATTGTGTTCTTCATATTAATATATAATGTAAAACTTATAACTTAAGACTTGCAACTCATTACTTAGAACTCACGAACTGTCATTCATAGCCTGTCGAAGAATCTTTTGAGTTACTAGGTTCAAGTTCTTCAGTGTTTCAGTTATTTTACTTATTTTACTTATAACTTAAGACTAATAACTAAGAACTCACAACTTAGAACTCACGAACTGTCATTCATAGCCTGTCGAAGAATCTTTG
>NZ_DAMCLZ010000014.1:0-88480 GCF_032109125.1 Chishuiella sp. | reverse complement strand
CGAACCCCAACTAGCGGCACCAAAAACCGATGTGCTACCGTTACACCATGGGTCTCTGTCTTAATTGCTGTGCAAATATAGAAAGGTTTTTTAATTCTCCAAAACTATTTTTCTATGTTTTTAGCTAAAACAGTAGGTTTTTTAATTAATAATCTGAAAATGAATTAAAAAAAATTCTATTTTTTTTGAAAAAAAATAGAATTTTTAATCTCTTTATATATTTTTATCTTTAATTATGAAATAAACTTCAGAAAATTTTATTCTAAAGACATATTATTATCATGAAAAAATACTACAAAGTAATTTTTGCTAAATAGGAATCTTCTTCCGTTTTGACTTTAATACAATTTAGCTGATGATATTCGCAAGCATTTTTAAGTGTATCAAAATCTAAATATAGCCAATTAATTGTTTCATCAATTTCACCTTTATAATGAACTGTAAAATCTAACTCTCCATAATAATTACCATTACTTGGAATCCATTTACCTCCATCTTCATCTTCATCAAACATATAAATGATATCTGTTCCATCAATTAAGACTTGTCCATTATCATTCAATAATTTTTTAATTTTATCCAAATAAACGTTTATTAACAGCAAGTTTTGAAAAATGCCTGTACCATTCATTAAAAATAGAATAGTGTCATATTTCACGAACTCATCTAAATCAAGAAAATTTATAACTTTTACATCTTTAATACCTCTCAATTGACAAGCTTTAACAGCTTTTGGAGAAATATCAATTGCTAATACATCAATATTTTTTTCTTGTAAATAAAGTGCATGAGAACCTGCACCACATCCTACATCTAATGTTTTACCTTTTACTAAATCTAATGCTTTTTTTTCTAAAGAAGGCATTTCTTTATAAGCTCTAAAAAGATAATCAATAGGCATGACATCTAATTCTGAAATTGATGTTTCCGTGTATAAATCTTCAGGTAAATTATTGGTTTGATAATCTAATATTGCTTGCCCAAATAAATCTTTCATAAAAATTAACTCAACTCTTTCTTAGATATAATATGTTGCATAATTTGCTTTGCATGAGCACGAGAATTTTCTATAAACCAAATATTAGTTCTCATTCCTCCACAAACAACACCTGCCAAATATAAACCTGATACATTGGTTTCCATATTTTCAGGATTATACGTTGGTGTTTTTAATTCATCTTTACTTAATGTAATACCTGCATTTGTAAGAAATGAAAAATTAGGTTGATAACCAGTCATAGCTAAAACTGTATCATTTTTTAACGTAATATCTTCTTTTGGCGTTTGAATAGTCACAGAATTTTCATCAATGTATTTTAGGTTTGAGTTAAAATAAGCCTTGACACTACCTTCTGCTATTCTATTTTCTATATCTGGACGAACCCAATATTTTAAATTATCAGTAAACCCTTCTCCTCGTATAACCATAGTAACATTAGCTCCTTTTCTATAACATTCTAAAGCAGCATCAATAGCTGAATTATTTGCACCAACGACTACTACATCTTGAAAAGAATATGGATGAGCTTCTTTATAGTAATGATGTACTTTAGGTAGATCTTCTCCTTGAATATTCAACATATTTGGAATATCATAAAAACCTGTAGCAATAATTACATTTTTAGATTTATACTTGAATTTATTTGTTTGGACTCGAAATTGAGACACTTCATTTTTTGATATATTTAATACTTCTTCATATAAATGAATATTAAAATCAAAATATTTTTGAATATTCCTATAATATTCTAAAGCTTCTTGTCTTCCAGGTTTTGGAGCGATACAGTTAAAAGGAATACCTCCTATTTCTAATCTTTCTGCTGTAGAAAAAAAAGTCATATATAAAGGATAGTTATATAAGCTATTGGTTAAAGCTCCTTTTTCTATAATTAAATAAGATAATTTATTTTTTTTTGCTTCAATTGCACATGCTAAACCAATTGGTCCAGCTCCTACAATAATTAAATCATATTCATCTTTCATGATAACAAATTTATAAAGAATTAATCCGACTGAGATTAATAATTGCTTAATAAATATAAGAAAAAAGAAGGATATAAAATATTTAACATCTTTCTTTTTTATATTTTAATTGAATAAAAATATAAAAAAAGTTATTTTTAATATGAATTTCCATCTGTGATTTGTAATGAAAATTCTTTTATAAAAAACAGTAATTGATAATTATGAAATTCTATTTTTAGAAAATAATATAATAAAAAAGTAACATAAACATATGGTTTATGTTACTTTTTAAATTATTTTTTTTGAGATAAACTATTTTATTACAATTGGGAATGTTACTTGTGCATCTGTACTTCCTGCTGCATTTGTAATATCTCCATTACTTACATTTTCTCCTGTTTTATTTGGTTTATGAATTAATGTAACTGTTAGATCTCCTTTTGCTGGTGTTGAAGATGCTACAAATTTATATGATAGTCCTACTGGAAGGTTGTTTGCATCTACATCACTATATGTGATTGTACCTAAACCTTTTTGTTGAAAGAAAATTTGATGATGCTCTTTTTCTTCTCTAATTTCTTCTGTATTATCCTCATGTGGATCAGCGATATCATTCCAAAATTCTATTGTTCCGTTATATGTTTCTCCAGCATTAAAATCTCCTGAAACAGTAACTGTTGGAGCTAAAGGTCCATCACCATCAGGATCAACAGAATTAAGAGTAACAATATCTCCTTGTGTTCCATTTAATGTTAATGTAACTCTAGAAATGATTTCATTTTCATTGATTACTTCTGGTGTATCATCATCATTATTACATGCTTGTAAAGAGATTAACATTGCTGAAGCTAAAACTAATTTTCCGAATTTGTGTTTCATTTTTTAAAATTTATTGTGTTTAAAATATTGAGTATTGATTATCTGGCAAAGAGGAATTTTATTTCTAAAACTCTCTCTGCCTATATTATATAATGATATATTAATTAGTAATTAAAGCGTAATTGTATCATAAAATTTCGCCCTAGTTCATCTGCATAAAAACGTTGTTTATTTAGATAATTACGATAAGTTGTATTGAATAAATTATCTACAGAAAACGATACATTAAATCCTGTTTTTTCCCAATGTAACATTTTAGAAAAATCCATTCCTGCAGAAATATCAAATAAACTATACCCCTTTGGTGGTGTACTAATATCGACTAAAACATCTTTTGACTCTCCGTCTTGAATAATTGTTGAATGAAAATTATAATTAGGATAGTTATGCTGCGTAAAAAATGTTTGGTTTCTTAAAGTAACATTAAAATCATTCCATCTTGGATTTGTGTATGTAATTGAATTTACCCAATTTAAAGGAGGCATATCTATTAGTGCTTCTTTATCTGTAGTATTTCGTCCATGTATGTACGAAATTGCAGTTCGTTGACTAAAATTTTGATTATAATTCCATTGAGCATTTGCATCAATACCAAAAATTAATGCATTGTTCTGTACATATTTCCAAACTGGGAAAGCTCCACGTATTGTATATTCTATCGTAGAAGGAACTAACTGCATAAAATCATTGATTTTATTTACATAAGGTGTTACATCCCATTGGAAATTTTCTTCTTCGTGTTTAAAACTTAATGAAGCTTTTAATGCTTTCTCTTGTTTCAGACCCAAATTACCAATTTCTATAATTCCTGTAGAATGATGTAATCCGTCGCTAAAAAGTTCCGATGGATTTGGATTTCTCATCAAATACCCTGCATTGAAAATAAGACTATTGTAATGATTAATATGATAAGTTGCTCCTATTGAACTTGAAATATTTGAATAATTAAACTTTGGATAAGCTAATATTTGACTACCTACTGTTGATTTGTAGAATTGAGGAAAAGTCTTATCATATCCTAAACTTTCCCATCTTGTTTTAAGATAATATTTAAATGCTTCTACATAACTATAATCGTAACGAACAGCAGCATTAAAATCTAATTTTGATAATGGTTTGTAATCAAAAATACCATAAGCACTAAAATCATATCTATTATAATCAGGGATAAGAGGCATTACATTAGTAGACGGATTAGCTTTATTTGTTTGATATAATCCACTAAGTCCTGTTTGAAAAGATACTCCATTCCATTTTTTACTTTCAAAATCTAGATTAGCTGTTTGTGTATTTAATACAAGGTCAAGAGCTGGAATATTTTTATACTGCCCTCTACGTAAATCATACTCTTTTCTAGAATTATGTTGAAATGCATATTGAAAGTCTAATTTTCCTAAATTATCAAATTTATAATATGCATTAATTTTTGCTATATGATGTTGTATTTCTTGTTTAGGATTATCAATAGAATATGTAAAATCTCCAACATAATTTGGTTTATGATTATTAATTGCCGAAACCAAATCTGTTATATTACCTATATGTGACGCTGTTAAAATACCAATAATCGAATTATAAAAAGAATAAGAAGCATCTACTCCATATTTTACTCGGTCATAACCTACTCGTAAATTAACATCTTGGTTTCTAATCCCCGTATTAGACAATACATATTTCGGAGCTTCACTATCACCTAAATATTTCCCTGTAAGTGTTGTACCAAAATACAATCCACTTTTATACGTTTTTGTAAGATTTGTACTTATCGAACCTCCACGACCATTTGTGTTATAGGTAAACAGTGTTTTACCATACAATGAATCTTTTTTTACTGGAATTTCTGGTTGTAAAAGAACCATACCTCCAATAGCATTTCCATTGTACTTTAAAGCATTTGCACCAGTTATAACTGTAACTTTATTATAATTATTTATATCGACAGATGGTGCATGCTCACTTCCCCACTCTTGGTCTTCTACTCTTACATTATCAGCATAGACGGCAACTCTAGAACTGTGTAAACCATTAATAACTGGTTTTACAATATTAGATCCTGTTCTAAGAGCAGAAACGCCTTCTACTTCTTGTAGTGCATCACCTAAGCTTTTTGAACTATATTTTTCCAACACCTTAGTAGATAAAGTATGAGATGTTGTATTTTTTAAATTATCATTTTTGTGTTGAACCAAAGTTACTCCTTTCAAATAAGTAACATTTTGTTTCATTTTAAAATCCAAAACAATAGGATTGTTATCTACTGATATAATAGTGTCTAAAGGAGAATAATCCTTGTAAGATAATACTAACTTATAATTTCCTTTTTGTATACTATTAAATTGAAACTCTCCTTTTTTATTTGTTTTTACTGTTGCGATGTTATCACCTAAAGTAACCATAACATCTTTTATAGGAAGATTATTCTCATTATCAACCTTTCCCGAAATTTTGGTTTGTGCAAAACTATATGCAGAACCCAAAATTAAAAGGACAGATAAACTTTTTTTCATTTCCTTCTTAAAATTTGATTATAACATTATGATAAGAAACAACATAGTTATCCTTACATAATCTGAATAAGTAAATAAATAATAAAGTCTAAAAGACTAATTATTTAACAATATTAAATTAAGAAATGAATGTTGGTGGTGGCCGCTGTCTAAGAGTACTAAAAGTTATATACTCATGCAACTGTGAAATGTATTCTACTTTATTTTTTTCTTCAACAATCTTAATAATTATATTTTCTATCGATTGTTTTTCTTTTACTGTAGAAGTTAAATGAAATTGACAAATCTGACAATCTTGTTTTGTATTAGATTTGTGATGATGATTGTGTGCAGTTTTATGTTTATTATGAGCAATCTCTAAACTATGTTCAAATATATGTACAGATTGGAACAGTGTAAAAAACACCGCCAATACTATAATCATATATTTTTGTAAACTTTTCATCTATTCGTCACAAAAGTATAAATTATTTTATAACTATTAACTACGTTTTATGATAAATATTAGATTTTTTTTATAGTAAAACACTTTCAAAACTCAGCTTTTTAATAATTTTTAATTTTTATGGTGTTTAATGTACATTATTAAAAATTATTTTATATTTTTACCAAACCTCAGTAAAGAGGTATTTTTTAAACTATAAATGTAATCGATTACATAATAATAAATTTATTATATCATGACTAATTCAGAATTAAGGTATGCTCATCACCCAAATGATGTAAAAAAATATACAACAGAAGAATTAAGAGATCACTTTTTAATTCCAGAATTATTTTTAGAAAATACAATCAAATTAGTTTACTCTATGTATGACCGTTTAATTGTAGGAGGTATTTACCCAACAACAAAACCGTTAAAATTAGAGCCTACAGAAGATTTAAAAGCAAATTACTTTTTAGAGCGAAGAGAATTAGGAATTATAAATGTTGGAGGAAAAGGAAAAGTAACTGTAGATGGAATAATATATGAACTAAACAATAAAGAAGCTCTATACATTGGTAAAGGAAATAAAGAAATAATTTTTGATAAAAGCGAAAATGAGCAACCTTATTTTTATATCAATTCTGCTCCTGCACATGTAACATTTCCTACGAAGAAAGTAACTAAAAAAGAAGCTGAGATAGTAGAATTAGGTGAAACTAAATATGCAAACAAAAGAACAATCAACAAACTATTAGTAAATAGTGTTCTTGAAACTTGTCAATTACAAATGGGGATGACAGAGCTACACGAAGGTAGTGTATGGAATACAATGCCAGCACATACACATGAACGCCGCATGGAAGCTTATTTTTATTTTGATTTAGAAGAAGGTCAAACAATAAGCCATTACATGGGGCAACCTAATGAAACTAGACATATATTCATGCAAAATCATCAAGCTGTTTTATCACCAGAATGGTCTATTCACTCAGGTGTAGGTACATCTAACTATACGTTTATATGGGGAATGGCAGGAGAAAACATGGATTACGGAGATATGGACGCTGTAAAAACGAATGAATTAAAATAAGAACTATGAATTTATTTGATTTAACTGGTAAAGTAGCCTTAGTAACAGGAGGAACTCATGGTCTTGGAATGGCTATGGCAGAAGGCTTGGGCTCTGCTGGTGCAGAATTAGTTATTACTAGCACTACTCCATCTAAACTTGAGGATGCTTTAAGCTACTACAAAGGAAAAGGCTACAAAGCCACAGGATATATTTTTGATGTTACAGATGAGAAATTAGCTACCGAAAAAGTTGCTGAAATTGAACAGAAACATCAAAAAATTGATATTCTTGTAAACAACGCAGGAATTATAAAACGAGTTTTAGCTGTTGATATGCCAGTAGAAGACTTTAGAAAAGTAATTGATGTTGACTTAGTTGGTCCTTTTATCATGTCACAATTAGTTGTAAAAAACATGATAAAAAGACAATCTGGAAAAATAATTAATATTTGTTCTATGATGAGTGAGCTTGGTAGAGATAATGTATCTGCTTATGCTTCTGCAAAAGGAGGTCTAAAAATGTTGACTAGAAATTTAGCAACAGAATGGGCTAAATATAATATACAAGTCAATGGGATTGGACCTGGTTATTTTGCTACTTCACAAACAGAACCTATCCGAGTAGATGGAAATCCATTCAATGAATTTATCATTAGACGAACACCTACTGGTAGATGGGGAAATCCAGAAGATTTGGCTGGAACAACTATTTTTCTAGCTTCTGAAGCAAGTAATTTTATAAATGGACAAATAATTTATGTTGATGGTGGAATATTAGCCACAATTGGCAAACCAAATAACGAATAAAAAAAACACAAATGAAATCTTTTATAACAGATACATTCTTATTACAAAACAAATTTGCTGAAGAATTATATTTTAATTACGCAGAAAAATTACCCATTATAGATTATCATAATCATTTACCTCCAAAAGATATTGCCGAAAATCGTTCTTTTGAAAATATTTCTCAAGTTTGGATTGCAGGTGATCATTATAAATGGAGAGCTATGAGAACATTAGGTATTGATGAAAAATTTATTACTGGAAATGGTTCTGATCAAGAAAAGTTTGAAGCATGGGCTAAAACAGTTCCTCATACATTAAGAAATCCTTTATATCATTGGACACACCTAGAATTAAAAAGATATTTTGGAATTGATGAGTTATTAAATGAGAAAAATGCTTCTGAAATTTATCAAACAACATCTCAACAATTACAACAAGCAGATAAATCTTGCCAAGGTTTATTAACTTTAGTAAATGCAGAAACTGTATGTACAACAGAAGATCCTATAGATAATTTAGAATATCATAAACAATTACAAAACGGAAATTTTAAAACTAAAGTAAGTACAGCATTTAGACCTGATAAAGCAATTTTAATTGAAAATGAAGATTATAATTCTTACATAAATAAACTTGGTGAAGTTGCTGGAATCGAAATCAACTCTTATCAAGATTTGACAGACGCATTATATAAAAGAATTGAATATTTTAATGCAATCGGTTGCAGTATTTGTGATCATGGTTTAAATAACATTTCTTTTGAAGAATTCACTGATAATGAAATCAATATTATTTTCGAAAAGAAAAGAAATGGAGAAAAATTAGAAGCAAAACAAATAGAACAATTCAAAACGGCTATTTTATTATTTCTAGGAGAAACATACCACAAATTTAAATGGGTACAACAGTTTCATTTAGGTGCTTTACGTAATAATAATGCTAGAATGCATAAAGTATTAGGACCTGATACAGGTTGGGATTCTATAGGTGATTTTAAACAAGCAGCTAATCTTTCTAAATTCTTAAACAGATTGGATGGAAATGATAAATTAACAAAAACCATCATTTATAATTTAAATCCTGCCGATAACGAAATTTTTGCCTCTATGATTGGAAACTTCAATGATGGTAGTATTAAAGGTAAAGTTCAATTTGGATCTAGTTGGTGGTTTTTAGATCAAAAAGACGGAATTATAAAGCAAATGAATGCCTTATCTAACATGGGATTAATAAGTTGTTTTATAGGTATGTTGACAGATTCTAGAAGTTTCTTATCTTTCCCTAGACATGAATATTTCCGTAGAGTACTTTGCAATTTATTTGGAGAGGAAATGCAAAATGGAGAATTACCAAATGATATTGAGCTAGTTGGAAAAACAATAGCTAATATTTGTTATCACAATGCAAAAGAATACTTTGAATTTTAAATAAAATTATGGGTACTAAGATTTTAACTTTTGGTGAAGTTTTAATGAGATTATCACCTTCAAATTACAAAACATTGCAACAAAGTAATGAAGTTGAATTCTATTTCGGAGGAACAGAACTAAATGTTGCTACTTCTCTTTCTACATTAGGATGTGAAGTAAAACATGTATCAAACATATCTGATGATTTTATTGGAGATGCAGCATTATCTTTCATAAAAAGTCATGGAATTGATAGTTCTTACATCAACAGAACAGAACACCCTTTAGGTTTATATTTCCTTGAAGTTGGTTCTGCTGTAAGACCAAGCAGAATCTCATACAATAGATTAAATGGTTCTTTTGCTAATATAAACCCAACTGATATAAATTGGGAAAAGGCACTAGAAGATTGTTCTTATTTTCATTGGACAGGAATAACTCCTGGGATATCAGAAAATGCATATTTAGCATTAAAACAAGGATTAAAATTAGCAAAAGAAAAGGAAATAAATATCATCACAGATCCTGCTTACAGAAGTAATCTTTGGAAATATGGCAAAAAAGGACAAGAAATTTTAAAAGAACTTATTGGTTATTCTAACCTATTTATTGGAGGAGTAAATGAAATAAATGAAATACTAGAAACTAATTTTAATAGTGATGATGATAGCTTCATTGAAGCTTCTAAAACTTTAATAAGCACAATTCCTTCTATCAAAAAAGTATTTGATAAAGTAAGGATAGGTAAAAATGCTAGTAATCAAATCACAAAAGGAAGAGCTTGGGTTAATGACACTTACTTTGAAACAAGTGAAATAGAAATTTCACAGGTTGTAGATAGAATTGGAACAGGAGATGCTTTTGCAGCTGGACTAATCTATGGACTAATTCATCTTAAAAACGAAGAAGAGGCATTAAACTTTGCCAATGCTGCCTGTGCTCTAAAACATACTATACTTGGAGATGTTAATTTAGTTTCAAAAGAAGATATTTTAGAAGTTGTAAATGGAAATTTAGGAGGAAGAATAAAAAGATAATATGGCTAAATTTAATAGAATAGAAGTTGCTTTAAAAGCTAAAGAAACAGGAATTGTTCCAGTTTTCTATCATGAAGATATTACTATATGTAAAAATATTCTAAAAGCTTGTTACGACGGAGGTGTTCGTGTTTTCGAATTTACTAATCGTGGTGATTTCGCTCATGAAGTATTTACTGAACTAAATAAATATGCACTAAAAGAACTACCAGAATTAATTCTAGGTATTGGATCTGTACTTGACGCTCCTACAGCTTCATTATATATTCAATTAGGTACAAATTTCATTGTAGCTCCTTGCTTAAATACTGAGGTAGCAAAAGTTTGTAACCGCAGAAAAATAGCTTGGATGCCTGGATGTGGTTCTGTTACCGAAATATCATATGCAGAAGAATTAGGAGCTGAAATTGTAAAAATATTTCCTGCTTCACAAGTCGGAGGACCTGATTTCATAAAAGCAGTAAAAGGGCCTATGTCATGGACAAATATAATGCCTACAGGAGGTGTTGAACCAACTGAAGAAAGTTTAACAAAATGGATTAAAGCAGGTGCATATTGCGTTGGATTAGGATCTCAGTTATTCGTAAAAGATGACAATGGAAATTTCAATTATAAGGAAATAGAAAAAACTGTAAACAAATCAATTAATTTTTTAAAAACAATAAAATAAATATGATCTAACTATCACTATCTAAAACTAAACACCACAAAAAAATGAAAAACACTAATTCCATAAAACCAACGAGTTTTAGATGGACAATTTGTGGGCTATTATTTGTAGCCACAACCATCAATTATTTAGATCGCCAAGTATTGTCGTTAACTTGGAAAGATTATTTAGTTCCTGAATTTCATTGGAATAACAATGACTACGGAAACATAACTGCTCTATTCTCTATATTTTATGCCGTAAGTATGCTATTCGCAGGACGATTTATAGACAAAATGGGAACTAAAAAAGGTTTCCTGTATGCTATAGGAATATGGTCTTTAGGAGCTTGTTTACATGCATTCTGCGGAATAGCAACATCTGGATGGATAACTGGAGATTGGTTTGTTAGTTTTTCTGGAGCTAAAGACATTTTAGAAAAAGTAAGTAATGTTTCTTTAGTCATTTCTACAAGTGTTACGTTATTTATTTTTGCTCGATTAATATTAGCTATTGGTGAAGCTGGTAATTTTCCTGGTGCGATAAAAGCAACAGCAGAATATTTCCCTAAAAAAGATCGTGCATTAGCTACAAGTATTTTTAATGCAGGAGCTACAGTCGGAGCTTTAGCAGCTCCACTTACAATTCCATTTATTGCTAAATCTATGGGATGGGAAATGGCATTTATATTAATAGGTGCTCTTGGATTTATATGGATGGGATTTTGGATATTCATCTATCATTCTCCTGAAAAACATCCAAAAGTTAATGAAGAAGAATTACAATATATTCAACAAGATAATGATGGAAACATAGAAGAGACTACTAGTCAGGAAACTAAATTAACTTTCAAAGAATGTTTTAAATATAAACAAACATGGGCGTTTGCTTTTGGTAAATTTATGACAGATGGTGTTTGGTGGTTCTATTTATTCTGGACTCCAGCTTATTTAAGTTCTGTTTATAAAATGGATAGTACACAAAGCTCATTACCTTTATTTGTATTATACATGATAACATTATTATCTATTATTGGAGGATGGTTACCAAAATACTTTGTAGATAAAAAACAGATGAATCCATACTCAGGACGTATGCGTGCTATGTTAATTTTTGCTTTTTTCCCTTTATTAGCAATTGTTGCACAACCATTAGGAGCTACTAATTTCTGGATACCTGTTATTATTATTGGTATTGCAGGAGCAGCACACCAAGCGTGGTCTGCAAACATTTTCTCTACTGTAAGTGATATGTTTCCTAAAAGTGCTATTGCTACAATTGTGGGAATTGGAGGAATGGCTGGAGGAATTGGTTCATTTTTAATTAACAAATCTTCAGGTGTATTATTTGATTATTCTCATAAAGCTTGGACAACAATAGACGGTATTTCTTTATTAGAAAAATACCCGCAATATCAAAATGAACGTTTACCGGAAGATTTTCTATTGAATTTAGAAAAATCTGGAGCAATTGTAGTTGACGGAATAAACAAAGGATACATGATTATTTTTACAGTTTGTGGAATAGCATATTTAACAGCTTGGATTGTTATGAAAATTCTGGTTCCTAAATACAAAATCATCAAATAAAAAATTTCAAAAAGTTGCAAAATTGAAAAAAGAATTAAATAAAGAAACAATCAATCATAATAAAGAACTTCCTATTAAAATTATTCAATTTGGAGGAGGAAACTTTATGAGAGCTTTTACAGATTATGTAATCGATAAACTGAATAAAGATGCCAATTTTAATGCAGGAATCGCAAACATAAAAGTTACTCCTTCAGGAAGTTCTTTTCATACATTCGAAGATCAAGACAATCTTTATACGCTATTTACACGTGGAATAAAAAAGGGAAAAACAATTGATAATCATCAAATTATTTCTTCAATCCAAACGTCAATAAATCCGTATGAAGATTATCAAAAATTTATCGATTTAGCCAAAGAAGATGAATTAGAATTTGTTTTTTCTAATACAACCGAATCAGGAATTGTTTTTGACGATTCTGAAAATAAGTTAGGAAATACAGTTCATCAAAATTTCCCAGCAAAATTAACTACTCTTTTATATGAAAGATTTAAGTATTTCAAAGGAAACCAAGAGAAAGGATTAACTATAATCCCGTGCGAATTAATAGAAAATAATGCTTCTACTTTAAAGACTTATATCTTAGAATATGCTAAATTATGGAATTTAGATACTGAATTTTCTAATTGGATTAATTCTGCAAATTCATTCCATAATACACTAGTAGATAGAATAGTTCCCGGATTTCCAAAAGATGATTTAGAATCATACACAAATCAATTAGATTATAATGACGAATTAATTGTTGTTGCTGAAGCTTTTCTTCTATGGGTAATTCAAGGAAATAATAAATTACTAGAAAAAATACCTTTCGATAAAGCCAATGAACAAATATTAATTGTAGAAGATATTAATCCATATCGTACTTCAAAAGTACGAATACTTAACGGTGCGCATACTGCAATGGTTCCTTTTTCTATTATGATGGGAATAGAAACTGTAAAAGAAGCCATTGATAATGAAATTTCTGGTGAAATCATTAGACAAATTGCTTATGATGAAATCATTCCGATTCTTAATTTACCAAAAAATGAATTAGAAGAATATGCAGAAGATGTTTTTGATCGTTTTAGAAATCCATTCATCAAACATTATTTATCAAGTATTGCTTTAAATTCTATTTCAAAATTTAAAGTTCGTGTTTTACCAAGCTTTATAGAGTATATCTCTAAGTTTAATTCTTTACCTAAAAACATCACTTTCTCTTTCGCTACACTCCTACTCTTCTATAAAGGTGAATGGAATGGAAAAGCTTTACCATTAAGTGATGACGAATCAATCGTAGAAGAGTTTAAAAAAATATGGTCTTTAAACAACTATAAGGAAATTGCAAATTCTATTTTAAAAAATGAATCTTTTTGGAATCAAGATTTAACTAAAATAGAAGGTTTAGTTGATGAAGTCGCTCTAATATTCGAGCTAATCAACGAACAAGGTATTGAAAATGGATATTCAATTTACATTAAACAATAAGTTATTATGCAAAAAAAAGCTATAAAAGTTAATTCAACAGATAATGTTGTTGTTGCATTAGTAGATTTATCAGCAAATGAAAAAGTTATTGTTGATGATGTTGAATATTTAATCACAAAAGATACGAAAGCAAAACATAAATTTGCTGCTACAAACTTAAAAGAAGGTGATTCTATATACATGTACGGAATTATTGTTGGAAAAGCTGTACATAATATCGAAAAAGGTGAAGTAATAACAACAGAAAATGTAAAACACAAAAGTGCTAAAGTCGAGAAAAAAACTGATATGACAACATGGACTGCACCTAATGTAGATAAATGGAAAGACAGAACTTTTATGGGATACCACAGACCAGATGGACAAGTCGGAACTGAAAATGTATGGTTATTTTTTCCTTTAGTTTTTTGTGAAAATAGAAATGTTGAAACACTTAAAGATATTTTCGAAAAAGAGTTATTATTCGATAAACCTTCTAAACATCAATTATTACTACGCTCATTAATTAGTGATAAAGAAAATATAGAAGAAGACAACAAAGAAGATTATCGTGTTTTCAAAAACATTGAAGTTAAATTCATCACACATCAAGGTGGATGTGGAGGAATTAGACAAGATGCCGAAGCATTAGGAAGATTATTAGCTGGCTACGTAAAAAACCCTAATGTTGCCGGAGCAACTGTTTTAAGTTTAGGATGTCAAAATCTTCAAATAGAAATATTTAAAAATGCATTAGAAAAAATAAGTCCAAATAACAAAAAGCCTATCGTAATATACGAACAGCAAAAATCTGGAACAGTAGATGAAATGTTAGATGGAATTATAAAAGACTCTTATCTAGAAATTAAAAAAGCAAATGAAATTGAACGTCAACCAGCACCAATATCTAAATTAGTTTTAGGTTTAGAATGTGGTGGATCTGATGGTTTTTCTGGAATATCAGCAAATCCAACATTAGGAAGACTATCAGATTTGATGGCAGCAATCGGAGGTTCTACAATATTATCAGAATTTCCTGAATTATGTGGTGTTGAGCAGGAATTGGTTAATCGATGTGTAAACGAAAAAGATGCTGAACGTTTTCTTCAATTAATGAAAGATTTTGAAAACTCTGTTATTGCTGCCGGATCTGGTTTCGATATGAATCCTTCTCCTGGTAACATAAAAGATGGATTAATTACAGATGCTATGAAATCTGCTGGAGCAGCAAAAAAAGGAGGTTCCTCTCCTATTCAAGACGTTTTAGACTTTACTGAATATATCACAAAACCAGGATTAAATTTATTATGCACTCCTGGAAATGATGTCGAATGCACAACAGCATTAGTTGGTTCTGGTTCTAACGTTGTATTGTTTACAACTGGATTAGGAACACCAACAGGAAACCCAATTGTTCCTGTAGTCAAAATTTCTTCTAATAACACTTTAGTAAAAAATATGCCTGATATTATAGATTTTAATACAGGTGAAATTATTACAGGTGAAAAAACAATAGATGAAACTGCAGACGATCTTTTAGAATTTATTATTAAAGTTGCTAGCGGCGAAATAAAAACTAAAACTCAAATTTTAAATCAAAATGATTTTATTCCTTGGAGAAGAGGAGTTTCATTATAAATTATTTTCTTTTTGAAGATTTTCTTATATAAACTTCTGGATCTAAAATGACTCTTTTTTCAATAGATATTCCTGAAAAATTTTCGTTCATGTGTTCTAAAAATACTTGGGCGGAAATTTTTCCCATTTTATCTGGCGTTTGATCAATTGTACTAATTGGCAATTCCATATACTGAGTAAAAGGTTCATTACTAAAACCTATAATTGCAACATCATTAGGTATTTTTATCTCCTTCTTTCTTAATTCCTGACAAACTCCTAAAGCTGCATAATCGCTAGCCGAAAATATACCATCTGGCGGTAAATTTAAATCCCATAATTTCTTTACAGCTTCTACTCCTTCATCTACAGAGCTTTTTACTGTTATTAAATAATCATTATTAAAAGTTATTCCATAATCTTTCAGTGCTTGAACATATCCATTATATCTATTCTGATAAATTTCTAATCTTAAATCTCCAGATAAATGAGATATTCTTTTACAACCTTGTTCAATTAAATGTTCTGTTGCCAAATAACCTGCCTTATAATCATCAATAACAACTGTACTTATTCCAGAAATATCTTTCTTTCTATCAAAAAATAAAATCGGTGTATTAGTAGACTTTGCATTTTCTATATGTGTTACTTCATCTGTTGTTTTAGAGACTGACATAAAAATCCCATCAACTTGTGCATTAAGTAACGTATTTAACTGTTTTTTTTCTAAATCAATGTCTTCATGACTTTGGCAAATAATAACATGATATCCGTGGGGAGTTAACTCTTCCTCTATCCCGCGTATTACAGATGAAAAAAAATTACTATTGATATAAGGAACAATTACTCCAACATTATTCGTTTTTCCACTTTTTAAAGCTTGTGCTAAGGAATTTTGTTTATAATTTAATTCTTTAGCTGTTTTTAGAACAAGTTCTTTTGTTTTCTGACTTATTTTAGGATGATTATTCAATGCTCTAGATACTGTAGCTGCACTAATGTTTAGCTTTTCAGACAAATCATAAATTGTTATATTTTTTTTCATATATATAGGAATAACATAGTGTAAAGAAGAACAAAAAATAACTTCAAAGTTTTAAAGTAATTAATAAATATAATAATATCATATATTTTGACAAATTTAAGCTATTACAATCGATTACAATCTTAAATATTAAATTGATTTTTGAAAAATCAACAAATTCAATTCAAACCAATGAAAACCAACACTATAAATAAAAACAACATAGCTTTATATTAATAATATATATAATAATTATTCTTTAATTAAATATAATTTTAGCTTTTGTTAACAAATTTTTTAAATAATCTTTTGAATATAAAAAATTATTTATATTTTAGTGTCCTCTGTACACCTATTTATTTTAAATATTGCAATCGATTACATTTAATCGTTTCAAAAAAATAACAATAATATAAAAACCACACATATTATGAGGATGTCTAAAATAAAGTTATTATCTCTACTGCTGCTGCCTATTGCAGGATTTGCACAAGAAGAAATAACAGTTTCTGGAAACATAACTTCTTCTACAGATGGAACGCCATTAATTGGTGTTGAGATATATGTAGACGGAACAAACTATGAAACACTAACAGACGAAAATGGTCATTACGAAATAAATGTACCAAACAATTCTACATTAACAATTGATTATGATGGATTTCAAAAACAAGTAATTGCAGTTGATAAGAAATCATTAATAGATATAAAACTAAGTGAAATAGTAACAGAGCACCAAGATTTAAATGAAGTTGTTGTTGTCGGTTATACATCAGTAGCTAGAGATGAATTAACAGGTGCAGTTTCTAGTGTTAGCTCTGACCAAATTAAAGATATGGCAGTAAATTCTGCAGCTGAAGCAATACAAGGACGCTTAGCTGGTGTGCAAGTTTCTGTCTCTGAAGGTGCTCCTGGATCTGACGTAAGTATTAGAGTTCGTGGAGGTACTTCTATAACTCAAGATAACAGCCCTTTATACATTGTAGATGGAATACAAGTAGAAAATGCTTTATCTATATTATCACCACAAGAAATTGCTACAATTGATGTTCTTAAGGATGCAGCTTCTACAGCAATCTATGGTGCTAGAGGTGCAAATGGAGTAATTTTAATTACAACGAAGAATGGTTTTGATTTACCAACAAAAGTTACTTATACTAATTATACTGGTTTCAGAGAAATTCAAAATAAATTAGATGTAATGTCTCCTTATGAATTTGTTCGAAATCAATATGAACTTTATGCTCTAGGTGATGAACAATCATTAAATACTTTCAGAAATAGATATGGAGAATTTAAGGATATGGATATCTATAAAAGTATGAAAGCTAAAGATTGGCAAAAAGAAGTTTTTGGCCGTAAAGCTTTTTCTCAAAATCATAATATAGCAGTTGTAGGAGGTAACAAAACAACTGATTATAGTCTTAATTTAAATTACTTAAATGAAGATGGAATTATGATTAATTCTGGTTATAAAAGACATCTTGCTAATTTTAAAATGAATAATAAAGTTAGCGACAAAGTTAAAATTGGAGTAAACTTTAGATATAGCAAAGATGTTATAAATGGTGCTGGAACCTCTGATACAGGTTCAAATAGTAATAATAAATTAAGAAATACTGTTAGATATCAACCTTTCGTAGGTTCAGGAAATGAGTCATTTGTTGATTTCTTTGATCCTGATTATTTTGCTCAAACAAATTTAACTAGCCCTGTTTTATTAGCAAATAATGAAGTAAGAGAAGATGAAAGACAAAATATTTTAATGAATGGTTATTTTGAATGGCAAATTATAAAAGGACTTACATTCAAAACTGTTTTAGGCTATGTACAAACAGACCGTCAAGATAATTATTTTTATGGTAATATTACAAATGTAGCTAGAGCAAACGCAAATTTACCTGTTGTAGATATGCGTGGAACAAGAAGTAAAAGAATATCTAATACTAACACTTTACAATATACTCCAAAGCTAGGAACTCTTCACAAACTAAATGTAATGGTTGGTCAAGAAATCATAAAAACAGATGGAGATACAGATAGAGCTTATATTAAATGGCTTCCTAAAAATATTAGTGCAGGACAAGCTTTTGCTAATGTACAAAGCGCTGTTCCTCCAACAGGAATGGTTCAAGATCCTGTAACCACAGCAATAAATGCAGATCGTTTAGCTTCATTTTTTGGACAAGCAAACTATGCATATGATAAAAAATATATGTTAACCTTAACATTACGTGCTGATGGTTCTAGTGTTTTTGCAAAAGATAACCAATGGGGGTACTTTCCTTCAGCTTCTGTAGCTTGGAATATGAGTAGAGAAAATTTTTTAAAAGACTCATCATGGATTAATGAATTAAAACTACGTTTAAGCTATGGTACATCAGGAAATAACAGAATAGAACCATTTTTATATACAACTTTCTACAACAGTTCTAATAACAATGGGTATTCTTTTGATAATACAGTTGTTCCTGGATTAGCTCCAAATGAACGTTTAGCAAATGAAAACACTAAATGGGAAAGAACTATTTCTAAAAATATTGGTTTAGATTATAGTTTATTTAACAAAAGAGTTTATGGTTCTATCGATGCTTATATAACTAATACAAAAGATTTATTATTACTTGCAAAAGTTCCACAAACTGGTGGATATGAATATCAATATCAAAATTCTGGAGAAACTGAAAATAAAGGAATCGAATTTACCCTAGGAGCAGATATCATTAAAACAAATAATTTTAAATGGACTGCAAATTTAAATATTTCTCATAATAAAAATATTATTAAATCATTAGGCAAAGATGTATCTGGTAGTGGTTTAGAATATTATTATCAATCTTCTGGTTGGGTAAATAGTTTACAAGATTTTAAAGTTGAAGTTGGAAAACCTATTGGACAGTTTTATGGTTATGTAACTGATGGATGGTATAAAGTAGACGATTTTGATTATAATCCTGCAAATCAACAATACACACTAAAACCAGGTATAGCAAGTAGCTCTGCTGCTGCTTTAGGTTCAAAAGCTCCAAAACCTGGTGATTTAAAACTTAAAGATTTAAATGGAGATGGTGTAATCGATGACAATGATAAAAAAGTTTTAGGAAACTCTCAACCAAAATTCTATGGAGGATTTAATCAACAGTTTTCATACAAAAATTTTGATTTAAGTTTATTCTTTACATTTTCTGTAGGTAATAAAGTTTATAATGCAAATAAAATGGAGTTTACAACTCACTTTCAGTATAAAGACAATAATATGCTAAAAGACGTTGCTGGTGCATGGAGAAATTTTGATAACAATGGAAATAGGGTAACAGATCCTACACAATTAGCTGCAATGAACGAAAATGCTACATTTTGGTCTCCATCAACTGGTAATTACATACTTCATTCATATGCAATAGAAGATGGGTCTTATTTAAGATTAAGCAATTTAACTTTTGGTTATTCTTTACCAGAAGAAATGCTAGCTAAAACTAAATTCATAAGTAAATTTAGAGTTTATGCAACTGTAAATAACTTATTTACAATTACTGGATATTCAGGGTATGATCCTGAAGCAAATACAAGAAGAACAAGTCCTCTTACTCCTGGAGTAGATTATGCAGCTTATCCTAGAAGTAGATTTTTCTTAGCGGGAATTAATGTTACTTTCTAATCTTTCAAATTATTAAACAATGAAAACAAAACAATACATAAAAATATTAGGAGTAAGTTTAGTTTTATTAACTTCTTATTCTTGTAGTGATTACTTAGATGTAGAAAGCCCTTCTAATATTTCTGAAACTGAAGCTTTCAGTGATATAGATTATACTTATTCTGCATTAATTGGTGTATACAATCAATTAGGTGGAGATAATGGATATGGAAACCGAATTTCTACAATTATTGGACAGGCCGCAGACGATTTCAAAACTTCTGGTGATTATAGTTGTAATGATAGACGTGGAATAAGTATGTATGCTGCTTGTGCTACTAATAGTGAGTTAGACAGACCTTTTCGTCAATTATATACAGGTATTGAACGTGCTAACCTAATGATTTTTCACATACCTAAATCTGCTGTTTACTCTACAGGTTCTGAAAGCGATAAAGCATTAATGGATCGCTACTATGGTGAAGCACTTACTTTACGTGCTCAGTTTTATTATGAATTAATAAGAAATTGGGGAGATGTCCCATTTCAAGATAAACCTGCTTCTCAATACGAACATATTTTTTTACCTAAAACAGATCGTGATGAAATTTATGAAGTATTATTAAATGATCTTGAAAAAGCTTCTCAATTAATTCCTTGGAGAGCTGAATCTGGTGATCCTACTACAAGAATAACAAAAGGTTTTGTAAAAGGTTTAAGAGCTAGAATTGCTTTAGCAAGAGCTGGTTATTCTTTACGAAGAAACCCTATACAAATGACAAAAGGAGAAAATCCTAACAAATACTATCAAATTGCAAGAGATGAAACTTATGACATTATGCAACAACGTGGTAGTCATAACCTAAATCCTAACTATGAAGATGTATTCAGATCAATTCACGAAGGTAGAATGGATAATACAAATGAAATGATTTTTCAAATAGGTGCTTTTGGTGGAAATTCTAGAACAGATAGTAAACTAGGTTATTACAATGGTCTTCGTCATAATGCAGCTTCTAAATGGAATGGTGGCGGAGGGCTTACAGCTTTACCTACTTATTTTTATGAGTTCGACAAATATGATCAACGTAGAGATGTTACTATCAATGCTTTTGAAATTAATGCTGATGACAAATCTCAAGTTGTAAAAATTGATGGTCTTACTGATGGAAAATTTAGAAAATCATGGACTAAAGTTACTGGACCTTCTCAAAATCTAGGAATCAATTGGCCTATCATGCGTTTTGCTGATGTTTTATTAATGTATGCAGAAGCAGAAAATGAGTTAAATGCTGGTCCAACATCTGGAGCTATAGAAGCTTTAAAAGAAGTTAGAATGCGAGCATTTAATAAAAATTCAAACGAAATGCCTGAAGTAAAAGCAAATGGATATCAATCATTTTTTGAAGAAATTGTTCATGAACGTTTACTTGAATTTGGAGGTGAATCAATTAGAAAATATGATTTAATTCGTTGGAATCTTCTTGATAACGTTGTTAATCAAACAAGACAAAAATTACAAAATTTATTAGATGGAACAGGAGATTATGCTAGTGTTCCAAAATATATTTATTATAAAATAGGAAATTATGATCCATCTGTAAGTGCACAACAAACAGTTCTTAATCTAGATACATACTTTGTTGGTACAGAAAAAAGTGATGTATTTTACACGCCTTCTGTAACCTCTACCCCATCAGGTTATACTAGAGTAAACTGGCAAGCTGCTATGGTAAAAACTATGATTAATGACGAAAGAAAAGGTTGGATGCAATATTACAGAGCAAATCACTCAGAATTATTACCAATTTTCTTAGATATAATTAATACTAATTACAACTTAACTCAAGATTACGGATATTAAATTCTTAAACAATGAAAACATCTATTTATCAATTATATATTATAGGAGCTCTTATTTGTACAGGAGCAGCAGTATCCTCTTGCAGTGATGATGATTTGAAATCAGAATCTACTGATCCCATGAGAATGTTTACACCATTTTCATTTACTACAGTAAATTCAGAGAGTGATTCTAAGATAACATGGAAACCATCTTTGTATACTAATGATGAAGATAAAATTACATATACAGCTGAAGTTTCTTCTGATTCCTTATTTACAAATCCTAGTGAAGTTTTAATGTCTAAAATTACAGATTCTGCAGGTATTGCCTTTACTGATCAAGAAGTACCTGTTCGTAAAAATTTATTTGTTCGTGTTAAAACAAATTCAATAGATAATAGACCTGAATCTTATTGGTCTCAAAGTAATAGAATTAGAATTATTGGTATTCAAATTTTACATCCTATATATGAACCAAATGTTTTAGAATCAGAAATTACTCTTAGTTGGGATGTAACTGATGGTGTAACAAAATTAGTTTTTCAGCCTTATACACAAGTATCAGGACAAGATCCCGTATATATTGGTGAAGCTATTACATCAGAAATATCATCTTCCGAAGCAACAACTGGATCTAAAACTGTAAAAGGATTAAAACCAAATACAAAATACAGTGTTGAAATTTATAAAGGAAATGCTAGCATAGGTTTACAAAGTTTTACAACAAAAACATCTACAGATTATTCATTAATAGCAAATCCAGGTGATGATTTAGTAGCATTAGTAAATAACGCAAAAGATGGTGATATTATTGGTCTTAATGCTGGTAATTATGATACAGGAAATAATTTAATTAAAATAGATGGTAAAAAAGTATCATTGATTGGTTTATCATCAGATCCTTCTGCTACAAAAGTATTTTTCAAAGAATTTACATTAAATGATACAGGAGCTGGATTACAATTAAAAAATTTAGAACTAGATGGCTCTACTAATAATGCAGCATATTTAATCAATTTGACAAGTAGCAATAACAATGGAGCAAAAGCCAATTTCGAAAATGTTTTAATTGAAAATTGTCTTGTTCATAATGTTTCTACTGGTGCATTCAGAGCTAACAGAGGTCTTAATAGTGGATTTGTAATGGATAAATTTGAAATTAAATATTCTATCTTCAAAAATTTCCCTGCTTCATCATACGGGTTTTTACATTTAGATAAATTAGTATTTAATCAAGTTAATCTAGAAAATTCTACATTTTCTCAGGTAGGTGATTTATTTATACGTTACAGAGAAAGCATTACAACTCCATCAACAAATGCTACAATATCTATCAATAATTGTACAATCAATAGTTTTGGTCAAAGTTCTGTTTATCCATTATTAGACAACAATAATGTTGCAATAAAATTCAATTTTACAAATAATATTTTAGCTAATTCTCCTCGATCAGGAGGAAGTTTCAGTAATAGTAATTTAATTCGCCTTGCTTCATCAAGTACAGCTGTTTTTTCTTATAATAATTTTTACAATTTAACGAACGGAAAATCATCTACGGATTTACTAAAACTAACTCTTCCTACACAAAATGTGACGAATACAAATAATTTGGAAGAAACATTATCGTGGACTCATACAACATTAGATTTTCAATTACCAACAAATTCTCCATTAAGAACAGCATCTAGTTCTGGTTCTGTAATAGGAGATCCGAGATGGTTATAATAACATATTGAAAAATGAAAACATTTTTTATAACATTAACAATATTTTTTCTCAATGTGTATTCATTCGGTCAGAATATACCTGCTTTTCCTTCTGCGGAAGGATTTGGTAGGTATTCTTCTGGCGGAAGAGGAGGAGAAATATATATAGTAACTAATCTTAATGACTCTGGAGAAGGAAGTTTAAGAAAAGGCATTACAAAAAAAGAAAGTCGAACAATTGTTTTTGCAATTTCTGGTACTATCTTTCTAAAATCTCCTCTAGATATTAATCATGGTAATCTGACTATTCTTGGGCAAACAGCACCAGGTGATGGAATAACTGTAGCTAATTATCCTGTTACACTAAAATCAAATAATATAATTCTTCGCTACTTAAGATTCCGATTAGGTGATTTAGTAAAAGTAGAAGGAGATGCATTGGGCGGACGAAACATAGAAAATATTATGATTGATCATTGTTCCATGAGTTGGGCAACAGATGAAAATATGTCGTTTTATCGAGTAAAAAATTTAACTGTACAATGGTCTATTATAGCTGAAGCATTAAATAAGTCTGTTCATCAGAAAGGTGCTCATGGTTATGGAGGAATTTGGGGAGGAGAACCTGCTTCTTTTCATCATAATTTAATCATGAGTAATAATAGCAGAAATCCAAGATTTAGTGGTTCAGAATCTACAGTAAATCCTGAAGATGAAATGGTGGATTTCAGAAATAATGTTATTTTTAATTGGGGAGATAATAATATTTATGGAGGTGAAAAAGGTAAATATAATATCATCAACAACTATTTTAAATCAGGAACAATTTCTAAACATAAAGATCGTATTATTAATCCTTCTATTCCTTATGGACAATTCTATGTAAATGGGAACTTTATTGAAGGTTATCCTAAAATAACTACAAATAATTGGGACGGAGGTGTACAAACAGAAAATCCACTATTAGCAAAGGCAAAAGAAGAATTTGGAAAAAATGAAATTAAAACACATACAGCACAAGAAACATTACAATTAGTAACTAAATATGCTGGAGCGAGTTTAAAACGAGATGAAGTTGATAATAGATTGATTAATTATCTTACAAATGGTTATCCTAAAAACATTTCTGGAATTATAAATTCACAAAATGAAGTTGGAGGATTTCCTATACTAAATAGTAAAATTACTAATATTGATTCTGATAAAGATGGATTACCTGATGATTGGGAAAAAGCTAATAATTTAAAAATTGGTATCAAAAATGGATCTAATTTCGATTTATCATCGCAATATTCAAATATAGAAGTTTATGCAGAATCCATTTTAGATCAAATTAATCAAGGTAAGGCTAATAGAAATGATTATGACTTTACTGTTGCAAAAGATGGCACAGGAGACTTTTTAACTATACAAGATTTAGTATTACAATTACCAGATTACAGTAAAACACCTATTAAAGTATTCATAAAAAATGGAATTTATAAAGAAAAAATTATTCTTCCTACATCCAAAACAAACATAACTTTTATAGGTGAAGATAAAACAAAAACTATTCTAACTTATGATGATTATGCTTCAAAATTAAATAATGTAGGACAAGAAATAGGAACATCTGGTTCTGCATCATTCTTTATATTTGGAGATAATTTTACCGCAGAAAATATCACATTTCAAAATACTGCTGGACGTGTTGGACAAGCTGTTGCTATAAGAACTGAGGCTGATAAAATAAAATTTATAAATTGTAATTTTATTGGAGATCAAGATACAGTTTACTTAGTAAAACCTGGATCTAGACAATATTTCTACAATTGTTATATAGAAGGTACAGTAGATTATATCTTTGGTGCAGCAACTGCATATTTTGATAACTGTGAACTTCATAATAAAGGCAAAGGATATGTTACTGCAGCTTCTACAACAGAAGAAATACCTTATGGATATATTTTTTATCAATGTAAAATTACTGGAGAAGATGCTAATTCTCATTATTTAGGTCGACCATGGAGACCTTATGCTAAGGTTATATTTATTAATACAACAATGGATGAATCTATTACTCATGATGGTTGGAATAATTGGGGAAAAACATCTAATGAATCTACAACATATTTTGCTGAATATAATTCAACAGGTAAAGGTGCTTCAAAAAATCGTATCAATTGGAGTAAACAACTCAATGAAAAAGATATAGAATATTACTCAAAAGATAAAGTTCTAGGAGATTGGAAATTTTAATAAAAAAATGATATAAAATATGTAAACGTCATCTAAAAAAATCAAAACAAAAAACACAAAAAAACACATTATTATGAGGAAGTCAAAAATTAAATTGCTTGCACTCCTACTTCTTCCTATGGCTGCTTTCGCCCAAGAAAACAAAACCATTTCTGGGATTATAAAATCAAATGAAGATGGAACGCCATTAGTTGGAGTAGAAATTTACGTAGATGGCACATCCTACGAAACGTTTACAGATGAAAATGGTTTTTATGAGCTTAGTGTTCCTGAAAACTCAATTTTAACTATAAACTTTGATGGATTTCAACCAATGCAAATCCCAATAGAAAGCACAGAAAATTTTAATCTTACACTAATTCCAGTCGATGATAATTTAGCATTAGAAAATGAAAATAAATCATTAGACGAAGTTGTTGTAATAGGTTATGGAAAAGCTAAAAAATCTGATTTAACTGGTTCAGTTGGTGTAATCGATGCCACTAAACTGACAGAAAGAAATATGACTAATCCAATGGAGGCTATGCAAGGTAATGTTCCTGGTGTACAAATTAGTACTTCAACTGGACGAATTGGAGATGGTTTTGATATTATTATTCGTGGTCAAAATTCAATGAACGAATCCTCTAAGCCTTTATTTGTTGTAGATGGAGTTCCAACAACTGATATTGATTTCTTAAATCCTCAAGATATTGCTAGAATAGATATCCTAAAAGATGCATCTTCAACAGCTATCTATGGATCTAGAGGTTCTAATGGTGTTGTAATAGTAACAACAAAAAATGGGTCTTCTGCGAAAGGGAAATTTACTGTTTCCTATGAAACATATTATGGTGTAAAAGCTGTAGCACGTTTACCTAAAATGATGGATCCTCAAAAATGGTGGGATTATCATCAATCTGCTTATTTAGCAACAGCAAGTAAAGATCCTGTTACAGGACAAGTTAGTGCTCAAACATTAAGTAATGCTGTTTTAGGTACTAGAAATAGTGAATTTCTTAGGCGAGTAAATAACAACGAATCTTTTGATTGGTACGATGCTGTCCTTCGTTCTGGAGTTACTCAGAATAATTATATTAATATGTCTGGGCGATCAGAAAATGGTATTGGTTATAATATTGGTCTTGGAGTTCAAAAAGAAAAAGGAAATTTACAAAAAGAAGCTCTAGATAAATACAATATCAATGTTGGTGTTGATCATAAAATAAACGAGAAATTTTCTACTGGAATAACTGTAAATTTTGCATTAACGGAACAACAAGATGGTTCTGATATAGCAATGCAAGAAGCATTTAGATTAAATCCTTTTTTAAATCCTTACGAATTTCAAAGCAAAACAAAATTAACGCCATTACCTGGTAAATTAACAAATCAACAAGGTGCTTTTGTTATAGATAAAACATCTACATATAATCCAATCTTAGAGATTAATAATACAACAAATGAAACAAGAAGATGGAATGGTATCGGAAATTTTTTCTTTGAATATCGTCCTTTAGATTGGCTTTCATTAAAAACTACATTTTCTGCAAACTATGACTCTAGAAGAAAAGGTGAAGCTTGGGGTGCATTAACTTCTGTAGGTGCAAACAACAACAATCTACCTTCAGCAGAAATTAATAGAACAGAGCACTTTAACTACACATGGGATAACCAAATCAATGCACATTTTAAAGTGAATGAAATACATGATTTTAATATCTTGGCATTACAAAGTATTTATTCAAGTAGAACAGAAACATCTTTACAAAGTGCTAGAAATATACCTTTCGAAACTGGTTATCATAACATAGGTTCTGGTTCGCAAAATTCTTTCAATATAGCATCAAACTATATTAAACAAACATTAAGTTCTTTTGCTTTAAGAGTTAATTACTCATTATTAGACAAGTATCTTGTTACTGCTTCTATTCGTACAGACGGTTCTTCTCTTTTGTCTGAAGGAAATAAATGGGAATACTTTCCGTCAGCTGCTGTTGCATGGAAAATTAACAATGAAGAATTCTTGAAAGGTAGCTCTACTGTATCTGAATTAAAATTGAGAGCAAGCTGGGGTCATACAGGGAATAATATTATAGAACCATATTCAACAACTAACTTATTAACAGAGCAACTTTATTATGATTATAACGGAACAATAGCTAATGGTTGGTTACCTGGAAAAATAGCAAACCCTAATTTGACTTGGGAAAAAACAAGAGAATTTAATCTTGGTTTAGATTTTGGTTTTTTTAGAAATAGAATTAGTGGATCTATTGATGTATATGATAAATTGTCTGATGATTTATTAATGGCTCAACAATTACCTTATGAAACAGGATGGTCATACATCAATGGTAATATTGGATCGGTTAGTAATAAGGGGATTGAAATTGCTTTAACAACTAAAAATATACAAACTCCAAAAGTAAGTTGGGAAACAACATTTACATTCACTAAGAATGTAAACAAAATAAAATCTATTTATGGTCAAAGTGAAGTAGATGATATAGGTAATAATTTATTTATTGGTAAATCAATCAACTCATATTATAATTATGTTTTTGATGGTGTTTGGCAACCAGATCAGGAAGAAGAAGCAAAACGATATGGCCAAACTGTTGGACAAGCCAAAGTAAAGGATTTGAATGGTGATGGTAAAATTACTGGAGAAGATAGAACTATTTTAGGAAATTCTGATCCTGATTGGTCAGGAAGTATATTTACGACATTAAAAGTTGGGCAATTTGATCTTTCTGCATCCGTAATTATTGTTCAAGGTGTATTAGCATATTCTCCTTTCCATGAAAATTTCACAAATGTTTATGATCGAGGCCGTTCAAAATTAAATATGGATTGGTTTATCCCAGAAAACAATGCTGGAATAGCTGCTCAATATTCAAATTCAGCTCCACAACCTTTAAATGAAGGTACATATTGGAGAGACAATAAAGTTGGTTATTACAGAGATGCTTCATTTGTAAAAATCAAAAATATTGCATTAGGTTATACTTTCAAAAAAGAAACACTTTCTAGTATTGGTGCAATAAATTCTTTACGAGTATATGCGAATGTTATCAATCCTTTTGTGATTACAAATTATAATGGATATGATCCTGAATGGGCTACTGCTTCATTAGGTGTTGGTCGTGTTAGTTCTATAACCTACCAATTAGGATTAAGTTTAAAATTTTAACAAGTTTATTATGAAAAAAATAATTATATTATTACTTGCTCTTAGTACTACATATTCTTGTAATGATTATTTAGAAGAAGAAAATCTTTCCAATGCTGTTGCTGAAGAATTTTACACAACAGCCGATGGATTTGCCTCATTAGTTAATGCTAATTATGCTCAGTTAAAAAATATTTATGGTAAAGATCCATGGTTATTTGTAGCTGGAACGGATTTGTATGCACGAGGAAGAACTGCTGAACCTCCTGGATTAAGTGAGTATACTAATTTAAATGGTTTTTCTGACGGTGTAGATCATTTATATAAAACATGTTATGCTGCAATACAGACCATTAATATGGGCATGTATTATGCTGATAAAACTGCACAAACAAATGTATTACAACGACAAATCGGAGAATTAAAATTTTTAAGAGCTAATTCTTATTTTTTATTAGTTCAAACTTATGGTGATGTAAGTTTAGTAACAGATTATATCAATACTCCTCAGCTTAGTTTTAGTAGAACTCCTGCTGAAGACGTTTATAAATTTATTATACAAGAATTAGAAAGTGCATTGCCTTTAGTTGATAATTCAATATATAATGGTCGTGTGAATGCTAGAGCTGTTAAAAATTTATTAGCTCAAGTATACTTAACAAAAGGATATGAGACATTTGGAACAAGTGATGATTTTCGATTAGCTGCTCAATATGCTGATGATGCAATTGGAGGGCAGAGTTTATCTCTTACTTTCGAAGATTTTTGGAGACCTAAAAATGAAATAAACTCAGAAGTAATTTTCTCTGTTCAATATAGTTCAGAATCTGCTGCCACATCTCCTCTTACACTTGGGCATCCTCAAGGAAGTTATTTTGGTCCTTACCAAGGTGGAAGCGAGGTAGCTGGTGATGCACCGTATAGAACATATAGCTTATGCCCTACTCAATTTGCTATAGATTTATATACTGAAGATGATACAAGATGGAAATCTACTTTTATGACAGAAGTTTATGAACGTTATTTTGATTATTTTGACAAAACAGATCACAATGAATTAATTGTTGCACACTATTATGAACCAAAATGGTATGCAGGAAATACAACTTATAAGACGCAATACATTACTAATCATCCAAATGTAGAATATCATGAATATGGATCATATGCAGCTGAAAACAATCCAAATTTTGATTATCAAACCATTCCTGTAAAGAAATTTGATGATCCTTCTGCTCAATTTGGAAAAAATTCTAACACAAGAGATATTATTTTAGCTCATTTATCTGATACTTATTTAATTGCCGCTGAAGCTTATTTAAAATCAGGAAACACTTCAAAAGGATTAGAACGTATCAATGAAGTTCGTCGTAGAGCAGGTGTAAGTAATATTACCTCTAGTCAACTTGATATCGATTTTATTTTAGATGAAAGAGCAAGAGAAATGCTTGGAGAATATAATCGTTGGTTTGACTTAAAGAGAACAGGAAAACTTGTAGAAAGAGCTTCAAAATATAACTTTCTGATTCAACAATCGAATTTTATTGGAAACAATGGAAATTTAAAAATTTTAAGACCTATTCCTCAATCAGCTATTGATCTTAATAAAAACCCAGATTTCAAACAAAATCCAGCCTATTAACATATAATTTTCACTTATTTTCATTTTCCTAAGGTGTCCTTGTAAAAGAGGACATCTTTTAAAAAACTTTTAAAAACCATAAAAAATATTATAATCATGAAAAATTTTAAATATTCAATTCTATTTGCCTCAATTGCTATTTTTTCTTGCAGTAAACAAAATCAATCTACAATTGATGGACAAAAAGGTCTAACATATGCCGAAATATCTGTTAAAGAAGGTGGTGAATGGGTAGATGGAAAAAGAGGACACAAAGAATATGTAGGAGGTACTTTTAAAAATGTACAAGAATTAACTTTAGATCCGCAACATACAGATCATTCTTTTGACATTCGTTATGAAGGTCCTGGATGGGAAAATCAAAACGTTGCATTTCGTTTATATTTAGACTGGAGAAATGCTGTAGATATCTATGGTAAAAAAGTGAAAAATTCAGTTTTAAAAGAAGTTGGGCAAGATGGATTTGATTCTTATCATAACCCTCAACCATGGGGACAAGATATATTAAAATCTGGAAAAGCTTTAGGAATTGGTGGTTTTGGTCGTTTAGTGAATGGAACAGTTGCTCATTTCAATGATGTAAAAGACACACATGTCAAAGTAAATAATGGAAAAAAATCTTCTGGATATGAAATTAATTATACTGAATGGAAAACTGAAAATCACACTACTGATATAAAAGCTAATGTGTCTATATTTCCTTATGATCGTTTCTCTAAATTTGAACTAAAAACATCTGTCAATACAAATGGATTATGTACAGGAATCGTTAAATTTAAAGAAATCCCTTTACAACAAAAGAAAAGTGAAGATGGATCTTGGGGCTATATAGCAACTTATGGTGCACAAACATTAGTAAGTAAAACAGATTTACTTGGTATGGCTATTTTCTATAAAACTTCTGAAGTAGAAAATATTGTTGATGGACAGCATGATCATTTAATAGTTTTTAAACCGACAACAAAAGGTATCTCATATTATATTTTAGCAGCATGGGAACAAGAACCTAATGGTATAAAAAATGAAAAAGAATTTTACAATGACTTAAATGTAAAATTAACTCAATTACAAAAAAATAATCGTTTATAATAGCCATATACATGAAGTCAATTATTTCTTATACAATTAATACACTAGCCTTATTCATAGGAATATCGTGTTCTAGCCAAACAAAAAATAGTACAGAAATTTTAGTAAATCCCAAATTAAAATGGTCTGAGAGAATGGCTATTTCAGAAACTATTCGTTTTCCGGATCCTACTCTCCTAGATTTTCAAAAGAAACCTCGCTGGAGTTATACAAATGGTGTTGTTTTAGACGCAATGTATAAAGTTTATGAACAAACAAATAATCAAAACATCTATAATTATATCTATGATTTTGCAAATAGAATGATTGATAAAGATGGTGTTATACAAACTTATAAATTCAAAAATTATAATTTGGACATGATTAGAACTGGTGACGTAACTATTGATTTATATGAAAAAACAAAAGAAAATCGTTTTAAAATAGCAATTGATACTTTAGACAAACAATTAGCAGAACAACCAACAACCTCAGAAGGTGGTTATTGGCATAAACAAATTTATCCTTATCAAATTTGGTTAGATGGAGCTTATATGGCTGAACCATTTCATGCAAAATATGCAGCAATATTCGAAACTGATAATAAAGCTAAAAAATCATTTGATAAAATAGTTTTACAATTTGATTTAATTGAAAAGTATAATCGTGATTCAAAAACTGGATTGTACTATCATGGTTGGGACGAGAGTAAAGAACAAGCTTGGGCTAATAAAGAAACCGGCTTATCTCAACATTTTTGGTCTCGTGCTATGGGATGGTATGGAATGGCAATAGTAGATGTACTAGATTATTTACCTAATGAACATCCTGGTCGTCAAAAATTGATTAATTACCTAAATAATTATGCAGAAGCAATTGTAAAAGTTCAAGATAAATCTGGTACTTGGTATCAAGTATTAGATTTAGGAGATAAAAAAGGAAATTACCTAGAAGCCACAGGTTCTTCTATGTTTGTTTATACACTTGCAAAAGGTGTAAATAAAGGTTATTTACCTAAAAAATACTTAAAAAATGCTAAAAAAGGATACGAAGGAATTCTTAAAGAATTTATCAAAGTTGATAAAAATGGTATTGTAAACTTAGAAAAATGTTGCTCTGTTGCTGGTTTAGGAGGTAATCCATACCGAGATGGTTCCTTCGATTATTATGTCAATGAACCTATACGTGCAAATGATCCTAAAGGAACTGGACCTTTTATAAAAGCATCTTTAGAATTAAATCGATAAACATGAAAAAAATATTTTTTATAATATCATCATTTTTATTAACCTTTCAAGTATCTAAAGCCCAAACTTGGATAGCCGATTTAGGAAATGGAACATATAGAAATCCTATTCTATATGCAGATTATTCAGATCCTGATGCCATTCGAGTTGGAAGTGATTTTTTTATGACTGCTTCCAGCTTCAATGAAGCTCCAGGTTTACCAATACTCCATTCAAATGACATGGTAAATTGGAAGCTAGTAAACTATGCATTACCAGAAGTTTTTCCAAAAAATCATTTTTCTACTGTAAAACGTGGCGATGGTGTTTGGGCTCCAAGCATTCGCTTTCATAACAATGAATATTATATTTATTGGGGTGATCCCGATTTTGGAATTTACATGGTAAAAACTAAAGATCCCTTTGGAAAATGGGATGATCCTATTTTGGTTGAAGAAGGGAAAGGATTGATTGATGCTTGTCCATTTTGGGACGATAATGGAGATGCATATATTGTTCATGGTTGGGCAGGTAGTAGAGCTGGTGTAAAAAGTTTATTAACAATAAAAAAAATGACTCCTGATGGAACAAAAGTCATTGACAAAGGTACTCACATTTTTGATGGACACGAGCATCACCCTACTGTAGAAGGACCTAAAGTATATAAAAGAAATGGATATTATTACATTTTTGCTCCTGCTGGTGGCGTAGCAACTGGTTGGCAGTTAGTTTTAAGGTCAAAAAATATTTACGGCCCTTACGATGAAAAAATAGTACTAGAACAAGGAAAAACACCAATCAATGGACCTCATCAAGGTGCATGGGTAGACAGTGGAACAGGCGAAGATTGGTTTTATCATTTTCAGGATGTTGATGCTGGAGGAAGAATCGTTCACTTACAACCAATGAAATGGATAAATGATTGGCCATTTATGGGTATAGACAATGATAAAAATGGTATTGGAGAACCTGTATTAACCTATAAAAAACCTACTGTTACTAAAAAGAGTCCTATTATTAATCCTCCAGAAACAGATGAATTTGATGGGAAAGATATTGGTTTACAATGGCAATGGAGTGCAAACCCCAATATAATCTGGTACAGTAAATTACAAAATCAGAATTTCTTACGTTTATTCTCTATAAAAACCCCAGAAAATTCAAATAATTTATGGAATGTACCCAATTTGTTAACTCAAAAATTTCCTTCACCTAACTTCACAGCATCTACAAAAGTTAAGTTAGTACCTGAGGATGCTAATTATGGAAAAACAGCTGGATTACTAATCATGGGAACAGATTATCAAGCTATTGTTATTACAAATAAACCAGATGGGTATTATATACAATTGATTAATGCTGAAAAAGCAGAGAAAAATAATGTAGAAAAAATATTATTTGAAACAAAACTTAAGAGTAACGAAGTATATTTACAAGTAAAGGTTATTGAGCCAAATGGTATTTGCCAATTTAGTTATAGTGAAAATGGAAAAAAATATACAGATATAGGTTCTACATTTCAAGCCAAACCAGGGAAATGGATTGGAGCTAAAGTTGGATTATATAGTATTAGTTCCAAAGAAACTAAACGTGGAGGTTATGCAGATTTTGATTATTTCAGAATGACTAATAACAAATAAAAATGAAAAATAAATTCAACATATCAAGTCTATTACTACTTTTTGTTAGTTTCATTGCCTTAGCACAAAACAAACAAAACAATAATGTTTCTATCTATTTAATAGGAGATTCTACAGTAGCAGATTACACTGGAGATTATGATCCTGGAAAAGATTATATGAAATCTCGCTATCCTATTGCTGGCTGGGGTCAAGAATTTCAACCATTTTTTGTAAAAGATAGTTTAAATGATATCAAATCACTAAAAAATAAACAAGTCTCTATAAAAGATAAAGCCAAAGGAGGAAGAAGTACACGTACTTTTTTTCAAGAAGGGAGATGGCGAGAAGTCTATGATAATCTAACGCCAAATGATTATGTATTAATTCAATTTGGTCATAATGATAGTGCAGAAAACAAACAAGAACGTTATGTAAATATAGAAGGTTACAAAGAATTCTTACGTTTATATGTTTCACAAACAAGACTAAAGGGAGCATTTCCTATTATTTTGAGTCCTGTGGCAAGAAACTATCCTTGGAAAAATGGAAAATTAGAAAATGTTCATGGGGAATATCCAAAAGCTGCAGAAGAAGTAGCAAAAGAAATGAATGTTCCATTTTTAGATCTAAATACAATATCGATGAATTTTTTCTCAAAAAAAGGAGAAAAATACGTTACAGACATTTACTTTATGAATTTTGGAGCTAACAAATATGTTGCTTATCCAAATGGACAAAAAGATAATACACATTTTCAAATTGAAGGTGCAAAAGCAGTTGCTGCTTTAGTTTTTACAGAATTAAAAAAAATCATTAACAATACAACACATTAAAAAATGAGGAAATATTTTAAACTAATTGCCTTAGCGATAACTCTAGGATGTTCATCGCAAATGAATGCACAGGTAGATGAAAACATCTACAAAGGAATTGAATTTAATATGCCACGAGTAAAAGAAACGAGCTTCAAAAATTATTCAGTACAAATTACAGAATTTGGAGCCAAGGCTGGTGGTAAAATTAAAAATACAAATGCCATTAACAAAGCAATTTCCGAAACAAGCAACAAAGGTGGAGGTACTGTTGTTATTCCAAGAGGAATTTGGTTAACAGGACCTATTGAACTTAAAAGTAATATTAACTTACATCTGGCTGATGGAGCCTTACTTATATTTAGTAAAGACTTTAGTGATTATCCACTTACAAAAACAAGTTTCGAAGGTTTAAATACTATTCGTACTGTTTCTCCTATTTCTGCTAAAAACGCACAAAACATTGCAATTACAGGAAATGGAACTATTGATGGTAATGGTGATGCTTGGCGATATGTAAAAAAAGGTAAAATGACAGATGGGCAATGGAAAAACTTAGTTGCTTCTGGTGGTGTTTTATCTGATGACAAAAAAATATGGTTTCCTTCAGAAAGTTCAAAATTGGGTTATAAATTAAGTTCTAATTTCAATGTTCCTGATAAAATTACAGAAGCTGAATATGAAAAAGTTCATGACTTTTTACGTCCTGTAATGGTTAGTATTGTAAACTCTGATCGTGTTTTATTAGATGGACCTACATTCCAAAATTCTCCTGCATGGAATATTCATCCTCTTATGAGTTCAAATATAATTATCCGTAACTTAAATGTTCGTAATCCTTGGTATTCACAAAATGGAGATGGATTAGATTTAGAATCATGTAAAAATGTATTAATTTACAACAACACTTTTGATGTTGGTGATGATGCTATCTGTATAAAATCTGGAAAAGACAAAGATGGTAGAGACAGAGCTATGCCTACAGAAAATGTAATCATAAAAAATAATACTGTTTACCATGCTCATGGTGGTTTTGTTGTTGGTAGTGAAATGTCTAGTGGTGTTCGTAACATTCATGTATCTGGTGCTACTTTTATTGGAACAGATATTGGGTTACGTTTCAAAACAACAAGAGGTCGTGGTGGTGTTATCGAAAATATTTTTATTTCTGATGTAGAAATGATAAATATTCCTGCACAAGCAATTGGTTTTAATATGTTTTACGAAGGTAATTCTCCTATTGTAGAAGAAGACCAAAATGCTGATGATGAAAAACGTACAGAAAAAGCAATTCCTGTAACAGAAGAAACTCCTGTTATGAAAAATATATTCTTCAAAAACATCAATGTTGTTTCATCAAATGAAGCCCTTTATATCGGTGGATTAAATGAAATGAACATACAAAACATCAAAGTAGAAAATTCAACTTTTGATACTAAAAAAGCATTAAACATTATTGATGCTGATGGTGTTGAATTAAAAAATGTAAAATTTACTTATTCAGAAGGAAACGGAGCTACAATATACAATAGTAAAAATGTAGATTTAAGTAACGTAGAATTTGAAACAACAAATTCTAATCCTATTATTCAAGTTATGGGAAGTAAAACAACAAATGTTAAAGCTCCTAAAAACGTAGATAAAAAACGTATTTCTATTTCTAAAACAGCAAATAAAAATGCAATCAAATAGAATTTATTATTTTTTCATATTTTCCCTTTTTATGGTTATAGCCTTTGGTCAAGTTGAACGACCAAAGGCTTCGCCTTATACCATAGAAACTACTTATGAAAAATTAAAAAAGGAATTTCCTTTTATCAAACCCTTAAAAAAAGAATTCCCTGCTACTATTATCGCAAAAGAAAATGTTATTTATAAAACAATAGATACATTGCAATTAAAAGCAGATATTTACTCACCAAAAAATCAAAACAATAATTATCCTGCAATTATATTAATTCATGGTGGAGGATGGATTTCTGGAAGTAAAGAAAATCAGAAATACATGGCACAACAATTAGCTAAAAATGGTTTTGTTGCTATGACTATTAACTATCGTTTAGCTGACATAGCAAAATACCCAGCTCCAATAAAAGACATCGACCAAGCAATAAATTATTTAATAAACAATAAAAAAGAATATGCTATTAATCCCAAAAAAATAGCAATTCTAGGAGCTTCAGCTGGTGCTCAATTAGCTACTTTAGTTGGTGTAAAATCAAAAAAAATAAAAGCAATTATAAATGTTGATGGAATTGTATCATTTGTTCATCCAGAAGCAGAAGAAGGACAGTATGCAGCCTATTGGTTAGGAAATTGGAAAGAAAAAAATCTTTCTCTTTGGAAAGAAGCATCTCCATTAGAATATGTTAATAAACATACTCCTCCTACTCTATTTATTAATAGTTCGCAACCAAGATTTCATGCTGGTAGAGATGATATGATGAAACTTCTCAATCATTATAACATTTATACAGAAATGCACGAAATAAAAAACACTCCGCACTCTTTTTGGTTATTAGAACCTTGGTTTGATGAAACATTAGATTTTACAGTAAAATTTTTAAATAAAATCTTTAAATAATATGAAAAAATTTCTTTTTTGTAGCTTTATTTTTATTTTCTCATTTCTTTTTGGAAAAGAACCTTATATAACAATTACTGTTTCACAAGATGGCAAATCAGATTTCATATCTATTCAAGAAGCCATTAACTCTACTAGAGATTTAGGTCCATCGGAAGCAATAATTATCATAAAAAATGGAATTTACAAAGAGAAAATCATTATACCTTCTAATAAACATCAACTTACTTTAAAAGGTGAAAATTCAGAAAAAACAATTATTACAAACTCAGATTTTTCAGGAAAAATAGATTTATTTACCAATCAAAAAATGACCACATTTACATCCTATACAGTCTTAGTAAATGGTGAAAACACAAAAATAGAAAACCTAACTATTCAAAATACACATTGCGAGAAAGGACAAGCTGTTGCTTTACATGTAGAAGGAGATAAATTTATTGGAAAAAATCTCCGTTTATTGGGGTGTCAAGATACTTTATATACTGCAACAAACAACAGTAGACAATATTATGAAAATTGCTATATAGAAGGAACAACGGACTTTATTTTTGGACAGGCGACAGCTATCTTCAAAAATTGTATCATAAAAAGTTTAGCCAATTCCTTTATTACAGCTGCAGCAACAGATAAAAATAATCCATATGGATATGTATTTTTCGATTGTACATTAACTGCAAAAGAAAATATTGATAAAGTATATCTTGGTAGACCATGGCGACCTTATGCAAAAACAGTTTTCATCAATACAGAAATGGATAATCATATTTTACCACAAGGTTGGAATGAATGGTCTGGAGATAAAATGTTCCCCGATAAAGAAAAAACTGCATATTATGCTGAGTTTGGTAGTAAAGGAAAAGGTGCTAACATTTCTCAGCGAGTAAAATGGTCACATCAATTAAAACAAAAAGATTTAAAAAATTATACCATCGAAAAAATTTTCAGAGGATGGATTCCTCAATAAACTTAAATTAAAAAATACAATATAATTTATATTAAAATATCATTCTTAGCTTATCAAAGAATAAAAAAACAAATCATGAAAAAAATATATTTAACTACAATATTCATTTGCTTGCTTACATTTTTACAAGCACAAAAACCAACCCTTTTTCTTGTAGGCGACTCTACAATGGCAGATAAGAAAGATCCAGATAAAAACCCAGAACATGGTTGGGGACAAATTTTACCAACGTTAATGACTAATACTATTAGTATTCAAAATCATGCAACAAATGGTCGAAGTTCGAAAAGTTTTAGAACAGAAGGTCGTTGGAATAAAGTTTATAAACAACTAAAAAAAGGAGATTATGTAATTATTCAATTTGGGCACAACGATCAAAAATTTGAAGATCCTGAGCGTTTTACAAATCCAGCAACTCAATATCGTGCTAACTTAGAAAGATATGTAAAAGAAACACGAGAAAAAGGGGCTACTCCTATTCTTATGACTTCTATTGTTCGCAGAAACTTTAATGAAAATGGAGTTTTAATAGACACACACAATCTATATCCTATCATAGTACGTATGGTTGCAAAAGATTTAGATGTACCTTTTGTAGATATGCAACAAGAGACAGAAGAAATTGTACTTTCTTATGGTCCAGAAAAATCAAAAGAACTTTATTTACATCTTCCTCCAAATGAAAAAAGTTATTATCCAAAAGGAAAAAATGACGATACACATCTATCTAAACTAGGAGCAACATTAACTGCAGAAAAAGCTACAAAACAACTAAGTAAATTAAACATTGGTTTAGAAAAATTTATAAAAAAATAGATAACCATGAATTATAAAAAAGATTTATTTTTTGATGGAAACTCTAATTGGGAGGATTTAGGTAACGGAGTTCGTCGACAAATCTTGGGTTATAATTCCCAAGTGATGATGGTTATTGTAAAATTTGATAAAGAAGCTATTGGCTCTCTACATCAACATTTTCATTCACAAATTACTTATGTTGCCGAAGGAGTTTTCGAAGTAACAAATAACAACGAAACTAAAATTTTAAAAAAAGGTGATGGATTCTTTGCTCAACCCAATATAATACATGGTGTTGTATGTTTAGAAGAAGGAATCTTAATTGATTCTTTTGCTCCCTATCGCGAAGATTTTATAAAATAAAAGAGATTATTTTTGATCAAAATGCAACAAATATGTTGCTCATCTCCCGAGTTGTTATCTCAAAGTACCCAGCAAAAGCAACATTTACATGTTTGCTTTTACTGGTTAATCAGTTCTATAACAAACACTTTTTTTTCGGAATATTACAATATACTTATAAGTTTAAAAAATTCATTTTTATAATTTTCTTCAGCCTCATCTAATTCTTTCTCATAAATTTTAATTAAATCATTAAAATTTTGATTATTATTTAATTTTGCAGCAATTATTCCAATGTTTGCTCTTAAGGGATATATATAATTATGAATTGACATTTTTAAAGGATGACTATTGAGTAAATAATCTACTCTTTCAATAGTTGAATTTTCATTAAAATATGGTAATATAATTTCCTCAAAATTAGATTTAAAATTAAAAATGAAATTTTCTAAATCATTTGAATTTTCAATTAACCAATATGTTGTAGGATTTTTTTTATAATCAAAATCATCTTTTTTATTTCTTAAGATTAAAAAATCATTACCTAACGTTAAATATGGTCTTCCATCAATCGTTGTGACTGATTTATATATATGTTCTATATCTAAAAGCTTTATAATTATTTCAAGTCTTAAATAAATTTTATTATCTTTTTTATGATAAAAAAAGCGAATAATATGAAGAACATTATTATTCAAGCGTTTGAATTCTTTCTTACTTTTATTACAAATAAAATTATGTTCTTCTATAAGCAAATCGCTAATTCCATCAACTGTAGAATTAAAAACATCTTTTATATTCATTTTTATCAATAATTTTATTTTCAGTTATAATTCGTAGATTTCTATTGGTAGATGATCTGGATCAGAAAAAAAGGTAAACTTTTTATTTGTAAATTCATCTATCCGAATAGGTTCTGTTGTTATCTTTTTTGATGTTAAGAATGAGACTTCTTTCTCAATATCTTTTACTGCAAAAGCAATATGTCTTAATCCTACAGCTTCTGGACGTGTTAATCTGTCTGGAGAAGTAGGAAACGAAAAAAGTTCTATTAAATATTGTCCATTCAACGAAAGATCAAGTTTATAAGATTCTCTCTCCTTTCTGTAAACTTCCTGTTCTATTTTGAAACCCAAAATTTCTGTATAAAAATATTTTGATTTTTCGTAATCAGAACAAATAATTGCAATATGATGTAATTTTTCTATTTTCATTTTAGTTAAATGTAAGGATTTTTATAAATATTGAAAATAATACTTTCTATTTTAATAAAAAATCACACAATGTAAAAAATTATCAGCAACAATAGTCTTTTATAACTTATTGATAACAATTATTTTTATAAATAAAGATTTATATTTTGATGTAAACTATATCACCTAAATCACTAAAAATCTCTATAGTATGATTTTTATTGAAATGCTTTGATTCCACTGTGTTTCCATCCCAATTTGGGATCGATATAATATAATCATCTTTAAAAATCAATTTTACTCCAAATGGTTCTGGAATATTCGTTACTTTCAAAAGCTCTATATCTTCAATTTTATTAAACAAAATATTATTAAAAAGGTCAGACTTTGTAACCTCATAATATTCTTTATCTATGATCATATTTTCATTTTTTGCATTCATCCACATATTTATTCTTGGATAAAAATCTAACCAAGAATATCTATTTACAGGAATAGTTTCTATATAGATAAAAGGAGACCATAATTCGTCCTTATCAATACTTATTATATATAAATAATTAGACTCTTCTCTGAATACAAAACCAAAAGAAATATCTAAATCAGATTGTTGCTTTTCTCCCCAAGGAGGCCAAATAATAAGAAATAATCTTTCTACTACTTTTCCTTTTATATTCTTAAACCCTTTCATAAAAATTATTTTTCTAAATTATATCAATTGATTGATTGATTATCATAATAAAACCTATTTTTTTAGGGAAAACTGTAATTCAAATAAAAAAAATGCTAATCAAATGATTAGCATCTTTTTTTATTATAGTATAATTAATTATTTTTTGATATCAAAACGATCTGCATTCATAACTTTATTCCATGCAGCAACAAAATCATTTACAAATTTTTCTTGTGCATCAGCACTTGCATAAACTTCTGCAACAGCACGTAATTCAGAATTAGAACCAAAAACTAAATCTGCACGAGTTGCAGTCCATTTTGGTTGTCCTGTTGTACGATCTGTTCCTAAATAAACTTCTTTACGCTCATCCATGGCTTTCCATTCAGTATTCATATCTAATAAATTAACAAAGAAATCATTTGTTAATTGTTCTGGTCTTCTTGTAAAAATACCATGTTTTGAGCCATCATAATTTGTATTTAAAGCTCTCATACCTCCTAATAGAACTGTTAATTGAGGAGATGTAAGATTTAATAATTGAGCTTTATCAATTAAAATTTCCTCTGTAGAAACTGAAAGATTAGTTGCTTTTCTATAATTACGGAAACCATCACCTTTAGGCTCTAAATAAGCTATTGCATCACTATCTGTTTCTTCTTGAGAAGCATCCATTCTACCTGGTGTAAATGGAACTTTTATATTATTTCCAGCTTGTTTTGCTGCTTTTTCTATAGCTGCAGCACCACCAAGTACTATTAAATCAGCCAATGACACAAATTTTCCTGTAGCATTAAATTCATTTTGTATTTTTTCTAAAATAGTTAATACTTTATTTAATTGAACAGGATTATTTACTTCCCAATTTCTCATTGGTTCCAAACGAATTCTTGATCCATTTGCTCCCCCTCTTTTATCTGATCCTCTAAATGTTGAGGCAGAAGCCCAAGCTGTCGATACAAGCTCAGAAATAGATAAACCTACATTTAATAATTTTTCTTTTAAAATAGCAATGTCAGTTTCATTAATTAATTCATGATCAGTTGATGGAATTGGATCTTGCCATATAAAAATCTCTTTTGGAACATCTGGTCCCAAATATCTATCATGAGGCCCCATATCTCTATGCGTTAATTTAAACCATGCTTTTGCAAAAGCATCTGCAAATTGATCTGGATTTTCATAAAATCTTCTTGATATTTTTTCGTATTCAGGATCAAATCTCAAAGACAAATCTGTTGTAAGCATTCTAGGTTTTTGCTTTTGAGACATATCTGCTGCTAAAGGAACGTTATCTGGGGCATCTATAGCTTCCCATTGATGAGCACCTGCTGGACTTTTAGTCAATTTCCATTCGAATCCAAATAAATTTTCAAAGAAAAGATTTGTCCATTCAGTTGGTCTTTGTGTCCATGTAACTTCTAATCCTGATCCTATTGCATCGCCTCCTTTTCCTGATTTATATGCACTTTTCCATCCTAAACCTTGTTCTTCTAAACCTGCAGCTTCTGGTTCTTTTCCTACAAGATCAGCAGGACCAGCACCATGAGTTTTTCCGAATGTATGTCCTCCAGCAATTAATGCTACTGTTTCTTCATCATTCATTGCCATTCGAGCAAAAGTATCACGAATGTCTTTAGCTGCTAAAATTGGATCTGGATTTTTATCTGGTCCTTCTGGATTAACATAAATTAATCCCATTTCTACAGCAGCTAGAGGATTTTCTAATTCACGATCGCCAGAATATCTACTATTTGGCCCTCCACTTTCTTCTAACCATGTTTTTTCTGATCCCCAATATACATCCATATCTGGCTCCCAAACATCTTCACGACCACCTGCAAAACCTATTGTCTTGAAGCCCATCGATTCAAGTGCCATGTTACCTGTTAAAATTAATAAATCTGCCCAAGATATTTTTTTACCATATTTTTGTTTAATTGGCCATAATAAACGTCTAGCCTTATCTAAACCAACATTATCTGGCCATGAATTTAAAGGTGCAAAACGTTGTTGTCCTTGTCCAGCTCCTCCTCTACCATCTTGTATACGATATGTTCCTGCACTATGCCAAGCCATACGTATAAATAATGGTCCATAATTACCAAAATCTGCTGGCCACCAATCTTGTGAATCTATCATTAACTGTTTTAAATCATTTTTAACAGCTTCTAAATCTAAAGACTGAAATTCTTTTGCATAATCAAATTCTTGTCCCATAGGATCAGACAAAGAAGAATGTTGTCTCAATATATCAACTCGTAATTGATTTGGCCACCACTCATTATTATTAGTACCTTCTCCAGCAACTGGTTTATTCATAGTTCCGTTATGAAATGGACATTTTGAAATATCTCCTTCTAAGTTTTCCATAGTTTTATTATTTAAATTGTCTTTTATTTTTTGTAAATGTCTTAATTAAATTTTCTTAAATCATAGATTTTAAATCTTATTACACTATAAAATTATAAGAAAAATTTATTATAATAAATCATTTTTAATTTTATGTTTATAATATGAATATATTGAAAAAACACTTATTATCAACAATATATCATAAATTATAACTATTTTTTAATAAATTTAGAATCATAAAAAACAAGAAAAGGCACAATAGAAAATTCTATTGTGCCTTTTATGATTTATTTAAAAACAAATTTTAATGTCCTCCTTCAGATTTAACTTCACTTAAATGAATACCTTGTTTTTTCAATACTATTGGTGATATTATAGCATAAAAAACTAAATAAGAAAAACAAATTATTCCTGTAACATAACTAAAATGAATCGTTGTTGCATCAGCTAACAATCCTTGTAAATAACTCATTACACCTCCTCCCATAATCATCATGATTAAAAAACTACTTCCTTGAGATGTATTTTTACCCAGACCTTTAATTGCTAAAGCAAAGATCCCTGGCCATAGTGTACTACAAAATAAACCAACACTAGTAATTGCATAAACACTTACTAATCCACTTGTATTCATTCCAACTAATAATGCAATAATTCCTATTATTGAAAAAGTTAATACCATTTTGGCTGGATTACCTTTTGTTGAAATATCAGCTATAATTAATGCTAAGATGAAAACGGCATAAAAATAAAAAGGTTTTAAATCATGTCCAGCAATTTTATTAACTAATAAGAAAATACCGAAAGCTAAATAAGGAGCAACAAATTTTAAAATTAATGTCTTAGTTTTATCTAAACCAAATGCTTCTGCTGCACCACCCCATCGACCAATCATCATACTAGCCCAATAAAGTGATACGTATGGAGCTACTTGAGAAATAGTAAACCCTAACTCTTTTTGCATATAATCAGGAAGGTTACTAGCTGTAGAAACCTCAACTCCTACATATAAGAAAATTGCAATCATTCCTAAAATTAATTGAGGATATTTTAACGCTGATGATCTATCTTTTACAACATTTACAGTATCTTCATTTTCTTCTTCTTGCTCAGGATGACTAGGTAATGATGAAAATTTAAGGAAAATAGCAACTAGTAAAAATGCAACCCCCAAACATAAATATGGAATTTTAACACTATCAACGCTTAAATCAGAACTAGGCTCTGTTGCACTTCCGAAAATTGCATAAGCAACAATTAAAGGTCCTATTGTTGTTCCTAAATTATTAATACCTCCTGCTAATGTTAAACGTTGAGAACCCGTTTTAGGATCACCTAATGCTATTGCTAAAGGATTAGCAACTGTTTGTTGCAAAGAGAAACCAAGTGCTACTGTAAACAATCCTGATAACATTAAAGGATATGATTCTAAATTTGCTGCAGGAATAAATAATAATGTTCCTAATGCTGAGATTAGTAAACCAAGTGATAAACTATTTTTATAACCTAATTTATTAATTAAATCTTTTCCCATAATAAGAGATACAATCATATATATAATTGATCCTACCGTATAGGCGATATAAAAAGCTAAAGATACGAATTGACTTTGTCCTTGTGACAAATCAAATGCTTTTTTGAATACAGGGATTAAAATATCATTACTTGCAGCTATAAATCCCCAAAAGAAAAAAACTGTAACTAATGGAATAAATTGTCCCCAATTTGTATTTTTTGTTTGACTCATTTTTTTGTTGAATTGTTTTATATATTGTAATAAATACATCAGTAATTATGGCATAAATATAGTTGATTTAAATCTTACTTTACAAATACTTTTTTACTGAAATTATAATATTAATTTTTGATTTTAATGAAACTAATCAATATTAATCTGTTTATTTTCTTTACTTGAATTAATAACTGATTGATTTATAAAATCAAACACTTGCGGCAAGTATTCTTTTTTTAACCCTGACCATTCATGTTTTCCTGAAGTAGAAAATATAGAAAGTGATGCTTGTTGATATTTTCTACTTAAATTATCTAAAACTTGATCTCCTGTAAGTGGAAAAAAACCTGGCTGATTGTCTAAACAACTACGATGAGGTGCTTTATTTGCTGGAACTACGTCATCACTTAATCCATGAATATAAACTGTAGGAATAATAGTAGATTTTGTAACATAACGATCGTTTACAATCGCTCCAGCGTAACTAACTAAACCATCTATCTTAATATCATTAAATTGATTACCAAACCATAAATCTCTTAAATAATAAGCATTAAGAATTGCTTCGGCTCCTGCACTACTCCCTCCTAGAATTAATTTATTAATTGAAATATTTAATTCTTTTTGATTCTTAGTTATGTATTGTAGTGCATTAAGTACATCAAAAGATGCTTCTTTAAAAATCATTGATTTTTCTTGCTTTGGTAAATCACAACCAAAACCGGCAGCTGTATTTGCTAATAATCGGTATGATATAGAAACAGCTACAAAACCTCTGTTTTGTGCATCTTTCATTCTTTCAACCTCTTCTTTATCAGCTCTATTACCTCCAGAGAAACCTCCACCATGGACCCAAGCAAATACGTTTTGAGTTTTATTTTCTTTATAATTATTAGGATAATAAATATCAAAAGCTAAATTATTTTTTTTGTCATAAACTACTGTTTTTTGTCCATAAACATAGCTTATCATCAATAATAAAATTCCTAAATACTTCATCTTATTTTTTTTATTTTTTTTTAAATGCTTGGTAAAAAAATATATTACCAAGCAATTTATAACTATTAATTATTTTTCCCTTTTATTTTTTAATAGTTTGATAAATAGTTGTTTTTTTTATGAAACAACTATTGTACTTATAGAATGTTCTTCTGCTTTAATTTCTACAGCTTCTCCTTCTATCCATAAATTATAATTATATGGATTATCTGTTTGATTCATTACAACAACCACAACTTTTCCATCTTTATTTACAAAAGATGTTGTCATTAAATCTGAACGATTTGATGAAGCTGCTATTCGTTGTGCTCCTGGGCGAATAAATTTAGAAAATTGACCAATATAATAATATGAATTCGTATATGTTACATTTCCATTTGTTGTATTACCATGAACAGGAGCAAAACAAAAATTACCAACATGATTTGGTCCTCCATTCTGATCTAATAATACATTCCAATCTGTCCAAGCAACAGTACCAAAATTAAAATCATTAATCATGTTATAACCGTACTTTTCACCTAAACTCCAATTATCCATTTGATTTGGATCAAATTGTTCTTTACATCCTTCTGTAAAAATTAAATTAACATTTGGAAAAGCATCATGTGTCAATGCTACGTTATTAAATAAATTAGCACTTCCGTTCCATGTTTCGTACCAATGAAAACCAACACCCCAAACATATTTGGCAGCTTCAGCATCATTAAGAATTGTAGAAGCACGTTGATAAATTAAATCGCGATTATGATCCCAAACGATAATTTTTTTATCTTTTAAATTATTTTTATAAAAAGTTGGTCCTAAGTTATTTTTTAAGAAATCTCTTTCTTCTTCGGCAGTATAAATACAAGATTCCCATGTTTGTGTCGCCATAGGTTCATTTTGTACTGTAACACCCCAAATTGGCAATCCTATTTTTTCGTAATTTTCTATAAATTTCACAAAATAGTTGGCCCATGTTTGATAATATTCTGGTTTTAAAGATCCTCCTTTTAACATACTATTATTCGTTTTCATCCAAGCGGGAGGACTCCAAGGACTTGCATACAAACGATAGTTATCTTTCATTTCGGCTTTCGCCATTTTTATCATCGGAACTTTAAAATTCAAATCATGTGAAATATCAAATGATTTTAAATCTTTATCATTATCCTTTACATACGTATAAGTATCACTCGAAAAATCACTTGAATTAATTGTTGTTCTAATTAAAGAATAACCAATTCCTTCTTTTTCATTGTAATATGCTTTGATAATTTCTTGCTGAGTTTTCTTTGGTAATTTAGCCAAAACCTCAGCAGAAGCATCTGTAATAGCACCTCCTATTCCTTCAAACTTTTGAAACTTACGTTTTGGATCAATAAAAATTGCTATATCAGTTTCTTTAGGTTGAGGAAATTTTTTAACCGAAACCTTGTCTGCTGATTTAGTAATTCTCTGATTTCCTTTTTTTGCAGTGGTATAAATTTCAATTTTCTTATTAGAAAGTTTAAAATCTTGTGCATTAACAGTTAAATAACTAAATAATAAACTTGCAATAATTGGATATTTTATGTGTGATTTTTTCATGATTTATTGTATAATAAATTTTGCTAAAATTGGTAAATGATCTGATGGATATTTAAATTCGTAAAAATCATCTATTGTATTAAAACTTTTACATCTTACATTATCATTTTTTTTATAAAAAATATAATCTAAAATTTCAGTCCCTTGAACATTAAATTTAAAATCTTCCCAAGTAAAATTTGGTCCGTAAACTAAATCTGCATTCAAACGAGTATCTAAATATTTATTTTGAATAAATTTTACAGAAGCATCATTATGATCCATATTAAAGTCTCCCATAAAAAATGTAGGTACATTTTTCTTCTTTGTTAAATCTTGAATTAATTGATCAATTAACTCTAATGATTTTTGACGAGCAACCTTTCCTACATGATCAAAATGAGTATTGATAACCCAGAAGGTTTTTTTTGTTTTTTTATCTTGAAATAAGCCATAAGTAATGATTCTGTTATAAGCTGCATCCCATCCTTTTGATATTCTATCTGGAGTTTCTGATAACCATGAAGTTTTTTGTTCTAAAACATTATATTGATCTTTTTTATAAAAAATAGCTGAATATTCAGCATTTTCATCTTCAGAGCGAGGTTTACCTATAAATGCTAATTGAGGATTATTTTGCTTAATGAAATCTAATTGCGGAATTTGAGCTTCTTGTACTCCTATAAAATCAGCATCGTAATAATTAATTAAATCAACTAATTTTTGTTTTCTTATGTTCCAATGATTTGCTCCATCATCAACTGATCCTAATCGTATATTATAGGACATAACTGATAAATTTTGTTGAGCAAAAGTTATCAATACCATAAATAGAAAGGATAAACTAAAATATTTTTTCATAATTTTTATGCTTAAAAAAAACCAAGTAAGTGAAAAAACACTCACTTGGTTGAGAAATAAAAAAATCTACATTTCTGTATCAATGAGGGAATCTTCCTAATTTACTAATGTGAAACTTGTTTTTAAACTAGCATTAGAGTCTGTACCAACATATATATCAAAATCACCTGGTTCTGCTACAAAATTCATGTTGATATCATGAAATTTTAAATCTTCTGGCGTTAATGTGAAAGTAACTGTTTTTGTTTCACCTTTTTTTATCATTACTTTATCAAAGCCTTTTAGCTCTCTTACAGGACGAGTTACACTACCTACTAAATCACGTACATATAATTGTACAACTTCTTCTCCATCATAATTCCCTGTATTTTTTACATTTACGGAAACTTTAATTTCATCTTTACCATTCTTCATTGTTGATTTATTCAACTTTAGATTACTATAATCAAACGTTGTATAACTTAAACCATATCCAAAAGGAAATAATGGAGAATTAGGAGAATCTGTATAACGAGATTTATATTTTTGTTCTGGATCGCTTTCTCCTAAATATGGACGACCAGTATTTTTTTGATTGTAATGAATTGGAATTTGACCAACCGAACGAGGAAATGTCATTGGCGTTTTTGCTGAAGGATTATATTTACCATATAAAACATCTGTAATTGCTAAACCTCCCATTGTTCCTGGATACCATGCATATAATATTGCATCCATATTATCATTTTCCCAAGATATTGTCATCGGACGACCAGACATTAAAACTAAAACGATTGGCTTACCTAATTTCTTTAATTCTTTTAATAATTCTTTTTGGTTACCTGGTAAATCAATATTCGTTTGAGAAGTTGCTTCTCCTGTTTGATTTTCATTTTCTCCCATTACAGCAACAATTACATCAGAATTTTTAGCAATATTTATTGCTTCTTGAAAACCATTTGTACTTGTTGAATTGATATCTGTACCCTGAGCGTAAGTTATTTTAGCATTTTTACCTAAAACATCATTCAACCCTTCCCAAACAGACCATGCTTTTCCATTACGATCTCCTCTAGCAGCCCAGTTTCCTATAATATTTTTTTCGTCTTTTACTAAAGGACCAATTACTGCTACTTTCTGAGATTCTTTTAATGGCAATACTTGTTGATCATTTTTTAAAAGAACCATAGATTTACGGGCAATATCTCTTGCTTCATCTAAAAATTCTTTTTTCATTACTGTTTGTTTTTCACGTTTAGCGTTAGAGTAACGATAAGGATCTTCAAAAAGACCTAAATCATATTTAGCCTCTAAAATTCTACGAACAGCAGTATCTATAATATCTTCTTTTACTTTTCCTTCTTTAACTAATTTTGATAAATGATTAAGAAAAGCACCGCTCATCATATCCATTTCTATACCTGCTTCTACAGATTTTAAAGTTGCTTCCTCTAAATCTTTTGCTATTCCATGAGGAATCAATTCTTGTATTGCAGTATAATCTGTAACTACAAATCCATTATAATTCCATTCTTTACGTAAAATTTGATCATACAAATATTTGCTAGCTGTAGATGGAACTCCCCCTATTTCATTAAAAGAAGTCATAAAAGAACCTACTCCAGCATCTATTGTAGCCTTAAATGGAGGTAAAACATAGTCTCTTAAAAAGCGATCAGAAATCTCTACTGAATTATAATCACGTCCTGCTTGTGCTAATGCATATCCAGCAAAGTGTTTTGTACAAGCTAAAACTGTATTCAAATCATATAAACTATTCCCTTGAAAACCTTTTACTCGAGCTGCTCCTATTTTGCTTCCTAAATAAGTATCTTCTCCAGCACCTTCTGAAATTCTTCCCCAACGTGGATCGAAACCTATATCAACCATCGGAGCAAAAGTCCAATGAACTCCTCCAGCTGAAGTTTCTGCAGCTGCAATTTCTGCAGATCTTTGAATTGCTTTCAAATCCCAAGAAGAAGCTTCTCCTAATGGAATAGGAAAAATAGTTTCGTAACCATGAATTACATCGTATCCAAAAATTAATGGAATTCCTAGTCTTGTTTCTTCTACTGCTATTTTTTGTAATTGCTTGGTAATATCTGTAGTCGTTGCATTAAACACAGATCCCATCATACCTTCTTTGGTATATTTTATATAATTTTTATCTATTGCAGAACCTGTAACATCACCTCCATCGTATGTATATTGAACCATCTGACCAACTTTATCATCAAGTGTCATTTGTCCCATTACATAATCGATAAATTCTTTTTTAGATTTTGTTTTATCAAATTTTATCTTTTGGGCATACGTATTAAACGCTAATCCTAGGAAAGCAATTGAATAAATTAGTTTTTTCATTTTTTTTTGTTTTAATTCGTGGTAGTTGTCGTAAAATTTATTTTCTGTAATCCTCTTTTTACATCTTCATTATTCATAAACAATTTCCATAGCAGTTGAGAACGATAATTCTCTACCATTGGAGCGATTGTTCCTTGATCTATTGCTAAATATTTTGTTACAACTCTATCATTTTTTACATCTACAGCATCATAAGGACCAGCAATACCAATTATTTTTTTATTTTGCTTCTCATAAATAAATTTTAAAAAATCCATTGATTCTTTTGGTGTATAAGGAAATGATGATAATGCTGCTGTTGGCGTTACTATATCTCTATCATTTGTTGGTGAATGAGCTGTATAATCGTCTTTTCCATCTGCTGTAAAAGAATAACTTGCAGTTAATCCCCACATATTTTTAGCATAATGATGAAAAGTTTCTTTTTTAGACTGATTGTATAGATAATGAATTTTTGATTGATTTTTAACTACTTTTCCATAATCAATCCCAATCCCATCAACTAATCCATTTGGATTAAGTCCTATAAAAGAATATTGTGACCAAAAAAGAGGACCTACATTTTTTTCAACTCCATTATGTTTTACAATTAATGGAATTCCATAAACAGAATCAGAAGATTTTATTGCTCCATTTCTAGCCCAACCTTTGTAATAAACATCTGAAGAAATAGAATAATTTGGAGAAGAAGCCGCTATAATATATGTTATTAAAGTTTCATCAAATCCTTTCAATGGAAAATTAATTTTCCATTCATAATTTGGTGACCAATGCCAATAAAGCACATCTTTACCATTTGTATAAAAATTAAATTCTATCTCTTTCCAAAGTTTATCTGCAAGTGTTGAAATCTCTATTTCTTTCTCATTTTTAGAATTTTTGAAATACTCTTTCAAGCAAATTAAACCCTGAGCAAGAAATGCAGTTTCTACCAAATCACCTCCATTATCGTATGCACTAAATGGCTTTATTTTTCCTGTTTCTCCATTTATCCAATGTGGCCAAGCACCATGAAAACGATCAGCCTTTTGTAAAAATTTTAATCCAATTAAAATTCTATTTGTCGCTTCATCTCTTGGTATAAACTTTCTATCTATTCCTACAATTAGACTCATCAATCCAAAACCTGTACCTCCAGTTGTAACGATATTTGAATCATTTTCTGGATAAAAACCATCAGGATGGAAACGTTCTCTAGCTAGTTTAGAATTTGGTTCAGCATAATCCCAAAAATATTGTATAGATTGTTTTTGAACTTTATCCAAAAGCTTGTTTTCTTTTTTTGTCTGAGCAAAACTACTTGCACTACATAATATAGTGCAAGAAAGAATTGCTAATTTATTTAATAAACTCATTATTGTTTACCAATTTGGGTTTTGCAACATTGAAGGTGTTTGTATAATTTGTTTATTTGGAATTGGAAATAATTCATGTTTTCCAGTTACAAAATTTTTACCATCTAGAGCCATCATTTCTTTTGCCTGACCAGTTCTAATTAAATCAAACCAACGATCATGTTCAAATGCTAATTCTAGACGTCTTTCATTCCATATTTTAAGACGTAATTGATCTTTCGTCATACCAGAAACCGATGCTAATTTTACACGATTTCTAACTCTATTTAATGGAGTTAAAGCATCTAAACCTATTTCATTTGCTGCCTCAGATTGAATTAATAAAATTTCTGAAAAACGAATCACACGAACATTCTTATCAGTGTACTCTGCTCCTAAATTAGCACTAGAATAAGCTTTTTCATTATACATTGGATTAGATACTGATTCTGAAATTACACGGCCATCGTATAACGTCTCACCTCGAAAAATAATTGTTGCATCTCTACGAATGTTATCCCCTTCAGCATTAAAAGCATTTAATAGATTTTGTGAAGGGACATTGAATCCCCATCCCCATCCACCAGTTCCGCGGACTCCTTGCGTTTGTGAATATTGTTTTACTCCATGAGCTATAGCATCTCCTCTTGCTTGAATCTCAAACAAAGATTCTTTACCATTCTCAGATTCTTCATGCCAAGTAACTGAATAATCAGATTCTAAATCATATTGACCTGAATTAACAACAGTAGTAGCCATATCATAAGCTAGTTGATATTTCTGTTCATATAAATATACTTTTGCCAATAAACCTTGAGCAGCTCCTTTTGTAGCACGTCCTAAATCCTTAGAAGCATATTCACTTTTTAAAGGTAATTTTTCAATTGCATCCAATAGATCAGCTTCAATGTAAGCATAAACATCTGCTTTTGGTTGACGAATAGAATACGTTGAAGGATCTTCCAAATCTTGTATAACAACATCACCGAACATACGTACTAAATAAAAATAAGATAAAGCTCTTAAGAATTTAGCTTCTCCTGTTAGTCTAGCTTTTTCGGCATCAGTAATTGTAGTTGATTCAGATGTATATTTTATTGAATATGATGCACGACCAATTGTTTTATAAAACCTTGTCCACATTGCTTCAATAGATCCAGAAGTAGAATTATGTAACAACATGTCTAAATCTCGCTTATCTCCTCCATTATCAGTTGTAGAACTTCCTTTATCAGCATTATCAGAAATCATTTCAGTAACACCTAACCAAGAAAAAGCAAAATCCCAGTCTGTAAACATTCCATAAACACCATTAACATATTTTTCTGGAGATTGAGTTTCTTGATCATCAATAGCAACATTCTCCTCCGAATCTACATTCAAGAAATCATCCGTACATGAAGTAAATACACCTACCATTAACAAAGCTGATGCAATACCTAATTTTATAATATTTTTTTTCATTTTGATAAAATTTAAAGATTAGAATTCTACATTTAATCCTACTAAAAATGTTCTTACGTTTGGATAAGCTGAAAAATCAACTCCAGTTGTTCCATAAGGACTTCCTTCGTAACGACTATTTTTATCGTTATTCAATGTTAATTCTGGTGTAAAGCCTGAGTATTTTGTAATTATAAATAAATTTTGAGCACTTACATAAATTCTTAAATTGCTTACAAAGTCTATTTTATCTCTAAAATTATAACCTAATGTTACATTACTTAAACGGAAATAATCTCCTTTTTCTAAATAATAAGATGAAGCTACTTGATCTCTTTCTGCTCCAGGATTTGTATTTGAAGTTCCTGCTCCAGTCCATCTAGAATTAAATGTATCTACACTGATATTTTCTCCTCCTAAACGAGTATTTTTTATACCATTATAAATTTTGTTACCACCAGCACCATATCCACTAATATTTAAATCAAAATTTTTATAATCTAAACTAATATTAATTCCGTAGTTAAATTTAGGAATATAAGAGCCCATAAATTTTTTATCACGATCGTCAATAACACCATCTCCATTTACATCTTTGTAACGTAAATGACCTGGTTGAGCACTTGATAAATGAGGATTACTATCAATTTCTTCTTGTGTTTGCCAAACTCCATCAGCCTCTAATAACCAAAATGAACCAAGAGGTTGACCAGCTTCTAAACGTTTCGTTATTTGTCCATTCCCTAAAGAACCACCCGTCATTCCTTCATAACCTTTTTTAACTGAAACTACTTCATTCACATTGTAATTAAAATTTCCTCCAATAGAATAACGTAAACCTCCAGAAGTTTTATCACTATAATTCAAAGCTATCTCAAAGCCTTTATTCTCTATTTTTGCAGCATGATCATAAAAGTTCTTTTCATAAGGAGAAGATAAAATTTGTTGAATATTTAGAATAGCATTTTTAGTTGTTTTATTATAATAGTCAAAACTACCTGTCAACTTACCTCTAAATAAATCAAAATCTAAACCTGCAGTCCACTCATCTACAATTTCCCATGATATATCATAAGCAGGAGAACCTACATATGCTCCATAAATTAAATCTTGTCCTGGTCCAAAAACATAATTTCCATTACTACTTCCTGTAGAAGTTGTTATTGTCGTATAATTATAAGGGACTTCTGCATTACCTAAACGTCCCCAACCTCCACGAAGTTTTAAGAATGATATAACATCACTATCTTTTAAAAAATCTTCGTTAGAAATATTCCAAGCAACCGATCCTGAAGGGAATGTTCCCCAATAATTACCATTTTGTTTGAATTGACTTGAACCATCTCTTCTTATAATACCAGATACATAATACTTATTATCATAATTATACTGCAAACGAGCAAAATAAGATGCATAAGCAATTGGTGTATAATTATTTTGATCTAATAATGGCGTATAATTACCAGATGCATGACGTACAGCCCAATATTGTTCTTTTTCTGGAACATCATAAACAGTAATATCAGAATATTCTCCAATTCCTCTTTTTTCACCTGAAACACCAGCAACAACATTAAGTGAGTGTTTACCAAATTTACGATCGTACGTTATAAAATTTTCCCAAGACCATCTGTATGTCTCTATATTATTAAAATTAAGAGAATTATTTGCCCATGTAGTTGATTGAGAATATTCTGCTTTAGAATTTTCAAATTCAGCAGCTGTTCTTGTAGGGTTAGCAGCTAACCATTTACTTTTTATTGGTGAATATTGTCTGTATTTGTACCAATATTTTGTTGCTCCTGCACGAGAAGTAACTGTTAAACCTTTTGCGAGTTTTAATTCAGCCTCAATATTTCCTTGTAAAGTAGTTGTATTAATTTTTTGATTATCATAATACAATGTAGATATTGGGTTACCATGAGAATTAAATGTATCTGTTAACTGACCTGGTTGAGTAACATATGTTGCTTCTCCTGTTGTTTGATTAAATATTGGAGCTCCCCAAAGGCCATTTTCATATTTTACTGGTACCAATGGTGACTGACGATATGCTAAATCAAAAGCATCATAAGGTTTAGGTACCTCTCTTGTAAAAGTTGCACTAACATTTTGCTTAATTTTAAGTTTTCCGTCAAATAATTTATAATCATTGTTATTACGAACAGTTGTACGTTTAAAATCATTACCTGCTAAAATTCCTTTTTCTTCGAAATTATTAATACTAAACATATAGTTAATATTTTCTCCAGCACCAGATAAAGCAACATTATTACTAACTATTTGTCCTGTCTTTAATAATTCATCAAACCAATCTGTATTATATTTTTGATTTGTAGAAATTAAAGATCCTCCAGTAGCTTGTCTTTGTTCATTAAAGTAAGTTATGTATTGATCTGCATTTGCCATATCAACCAAATTCATAGCATTTCTTACACCGAAATAACTATCATAATTAACTTTTAACTTACCAGTTTTACCTCTTTTTGTTGTAATAACTACAACACCATTTGCACCTCTTACACCATAGATTGCAGATGATGCAGCATCCTTTAGTACATCAATCTTTTCTATATCATTTGGATTAATATTAGCAATATTAGGAACAATCAATCCATCAACAACATATAATGGTGCTTTTCCTCCTAATGCTGTCCCCATTCCTCTTACTAATACAGTTGGTGTACCACCTGGAGTGTCTGTATTAATAATGTTTACACCTGCTAATTTACCTTGTAAAGATTGCATAGCCGTTGTACTAGCTATTTGAGTTATATCCTTAGAACTAGCAGAAGAAACTGCAGATGTCAAATCAGATTTTTTAACAGATCCATAACCAATCACAACAGCTTGATTAAGAATAACTGAGTCGTTTGTAATCGGATCTTCTTCGATCTGTATAGAATCATTAGTTACCTGAGCATTTGTATACAAAGACCCAAGAATTAATAATGGAAAAAAATATTTTTTCATTTTCTTTTAATAATGGTTAGTTCAAAAGTAATATCATTTAACACTAGATTAACAAGTGAAATGGTGTATAAAATACATTTCTGAAATAACAAAATATAAAAAGTTGATTTTCAATATTTATAAAAAAATATTTTTTATATATGATGTAGTTGTGATGTAATTAATTTTCCGAATTTTAAAAATTAATCATAAATTTATTAAGATTAATTTCGGGAGAAATTAGCATTTTTTTACGTAATCTATAACGTTGTAGTTCTATTGAACGATAATTTAGGTGCATTAATGGTGCTATTTCTTTTGTAGAAAGATTCATACGAAGAAATACACAAAGCTTTAAATCTTTTGCAGTAAGATTTGGATATTGTTCTGATAATCTTTTAATAAAGTCTTGATGAATCTCTTGAATATTCAATTCAAAGCTTTGCCACTCATTATTATTATAATTGTACTCAGAAAAGGTTTTATCAAACTTCTTTTTAATTTTACTTAACTCTTTATTCATCTCCAACTGAGAAAATAATTCATTCACTTCATTAATCATATTCCGTTGATTAACTAATTTTAGAGCTTGAGCAGCTAATTCTGTCGATTTAGACTGTAAAGAATTTTCTAAAAGTTGCTTTTCTTTTTTATAATTTAATTCATTTAATTCTTGCTTATGATTTAATTCTAATAGATTTAATTCATGTTGATATTCTTTTTGTTTAATACGAAAACGTTGTTTTATTTTTAATCTATTATATCTATAAACACTTAAAGTGAAAATTATAATTAATAGAAGATAAACAATAAACATACCATTTGATAAATACCATATTTTTTTAATTCTAAAATCAAACTTATTTAATAATTGAAAATTTCCATCTTTCAAAGTATAAATAGAAAGTATATATTTACCACTCTCTAATTGTTTATAATTAATAATTGATGATTTTAAAGGTTGAATCTTAGAATCATTCAATTGATAGAATAATTGATAATTAGAAAAATCATCATTCAATATCGAAATAAAAAAATCGATGTAGTTGTTTGAATATTCAATATTAGAATCTTCTTTAAGTATATTTTGATTAATCTTGGCTAAGATTTTTACTTTTGGTAATTCTTTACGGATAGAATGTAAATCATATTTTAAAATTCCATTTTCAAGATTTATATAAAGAAAATTATCTTTTATTTTTCCTACTAAATTATCATCAACCAATTTACCATCGTATAATTTTTTAGGAATCAAAAAATGAATTAATTTATTGTTTTCAATTTGGGAAAAGTATAAAATATTATCAGCTTCTACCAAAAATTTATCATCAGATAAATCTCGGATTCTATAAATATTTTTCAATTTAGAATCTAATCGTAATGATCCAAATTTTTCAGATTTAACATCATAGTTAATTAATGTTTGACTATCAACTAAAATGTAAATCGTATTCCCTTCTTGTATTATTTGTGGATTTCTCAAAGGTCTATTTTCATAAAAAACTTCTTTCGCATTATTAGTTAATGAATTAAATAAATATAAACCACCATTTTTTCCTATTCCTAAAATTTTATTATCTATTAATACAAAATCTAAGATTGGTACAGAAAGATTAGAAATTCTTTGAGGAGAATCATCTATTAATTCATTAAATTTATAAACTCCTGTAAAAGTTGATTGAAAATAATTATTTCCTTTTCTGACTAATTTATATCCTCCATTAATTGAAGAAATCTTTTTCATTTGTTTATTATACAAATACGTTCCCCAACCATCAGAAATAAATAATTGTTGATTAATATTAGAAACATTCCATATCAATCCTTTTTCTATTAATTCTTTTGTATCATTTTGAGTTGATGAATAAGAGTAAAATCCATGATTTGTACCTATGAATAATTGATTCTCGAAAAAATCAAATGCAAATACATTTCCTAAATGACCACTATAATCATATAAAAGTTGTGTTTTATTTTTTAACTCTATTTTAGATATTCCTTTATCTGTTCCTATCCAAGCATTACCTTTATGATCAAGTTTTATATTTTGAACTGTATTACTAATTAAACCTTGATTTTGATTATAATTCTTATAAGAACCTGATTTTAGATTATAAATATATATTCCATTGTTTGATGTTCCTATAATTAAATTGTCATCCTGAATAATCATTTTGAGAATTAAATTACTTTTAAGAATCTCATTAAATTTAACATCAAAAGGATGGACTACATAATTAGAATCAAGAATAAAAATCCCTTCTGTCAGTGTTCCAATCAAAAAATTATTTTTATATTTCTCTATCCCATGTATAACAACTGATTTATTTTTTATTACATCAAATTCCTTATGAAATGTACCGTTAGAAAATGTATAAACTCCTTTAGAAATTGTAGCAACATATAATTTGTTATGAATAGGAAAAACATATGAAGAAAAAGCTGGTAATTTATATCGCTTAACTTGCTTTCCATCATAAACAAACAAATAATTAAATGATTGAAAATAAATAATATTATCCACTGAAAATATTTTCCAGATTTCTTCTTGTTCCAATCCTGAAAAACTTTTAAATTTATCTGAAATTGAATAATACTTCATTGTATCATTCTCCATTTTCCAATATCCAAAATTCTTTAAAGATCCTGTATAAATAACATTATTAATTGATGAGATAGAACGAATAATTGATAAATTATTCGTTGTTATTTTATCCCAAAAATTTCCATCATAAGCAAGAATATTTCTATTATTCGCAAAGTAAATAGTTCCTGTTTTGATATCTTCTGTTATATCCCAAATAGGTGATTCTCCTAAATATTCACTTTTAGAATAATTAGTTATAATTGGCGCAAACGATTGAGCATTTATATAAAAGGAAACGAAGAAAAATATATAAAAAAGGTATTTCATGTGTATAAAAAAAGACTACAGAAAAGTAGTCTTAAAATTAAAATATTTTTTTGAATAATCTTTACACAAATTCTACATCAAAAACCTCAGCAAAATGTTGTTTCGTTTTTTGCTTTACTTCACTCATATCTAAATCAATACCAAGTTCTCTTTTTAAAGAAGCGACTGCTTTATCTTGTATTCCACAAGGAACTATATATTCAAAATAACGTAAATCTGTATTCACATTTAGTGCAAAACCATGCATTGTAATCCAACGAGAAGCTTTTACTCCCATAGCACATATTTTTCTTGCATAAGGTTTACCAACATCCAGCCAAACACCAGTTTCTCCTTTCGATCTTTCTCCTTTCAACCCATAATCACCAATAGTCTTTATAATAACTTCCTCCAAATTTCTCATGTACAAATGAATATCAGGCTTAAAATTATCTAAATCTAAAATTGGATAACCCACCAATTGTCCTGGTCCATGGTAAGTTATATCTCCTCCTCTATTTGTTTTAACAAAAGTTGCATTGATATCTTTTAACTGATCGCTAGATGCTAACATGTTTTCTAAATGTCCACTTTTACCTAAAGTATATATATTAGGATGTTCTACAAATAATAAATGATTTTTAGTTGATTTGAATTCTGGATTCTCTTCCTTTTCTTGTGCTCTATTATATTGTTTTATAGCTATATTTTCTGCTAAAAGACTTTCTTGAAAATCCCATGCATCTTGATAATCTTTATTGATTCCTAAATCTTGGAATTCGACAATTTGTTTCATTTCGAAAAATTTCAGTAAACAAATTTACAAAGAATCATGTTTATAATTATCTTATATAGTTAAAAGGTTAAAACTATTTATTTTTCTAGTTTAGCAAAACTAATTTTTATAAATAACACTAAATAAGAAAGCGTAATATTTCAAAAAAATAGTGATTATCTGAAAATTGATAAGCAAGTAAATTCTATCTTGAAAAGTTGCTATTGTATAAACTTTCGAGATGACAACTCACAAAAAATAGTATTTATATTATATTCTGTATCAAAATATAATATTTATATAAAATTATCATTAGTTAACCAACGTTATAAAGACACTAATAAAGTAAAAGTTTATATCTTTGAAGTTAAAGTAAACTATATAATTATTAATCTTAGTATAAATGAGGAAATTAATTGTTAAAGGAGCTGTTTTAATGGCTTTTTTTACCAACTTATCTGTATTTGCACAGCAAGGTGGTGGAATGTGGATTCCGACAGAATTGAATGAAAAAGAAATGAAAGAAATGGGACTAAAAATATCATCTGAGGATATTTTTAGTACAGGAGATAAAAGTATTAATAATGCTGTTGCTCATTTTGGTGGCGGATGTACTTCTGAGGTTATTTCACCTAATGGTTTATTATTAACTAATCACCATTGTGGATATGGACAAATACAAGCTCATTCTTCTCTAGAACACGATTATTTAACAGATGGTTTTTGGGCAAAAGAATTAAAAGATGAGTTGCCAAATGATGGTTTAACGGCTACATTTATTGTTGATATAAAAGATGTTACTTCAACAATATTGAAAGGTGTAAAAGAAAATATTTCTGAAGAGAAACGTAAAGAAATCATCAAAAAAAACATAGAAAAGTTAAATGAAAAAAGTAAAAATGATGCTTATCAATCTGTTTTTATAAAACCATTCTACAAAGGAAATAAATATTATCAGTTTACAACAGAAACATTTAAAGATGTTCGTTTGGTTGGTGCTCCTCCTTCTGCTATTGGTAAATATGGTAATGATACGGATAACTGGGTTTGGCCAAGACATACGGGAGATTTTTCTATGTTCCGTATTTATGCAGATAAAAACAATAAACCTGCTGAATATTCTCCAGAAAATGTTCCTTATACGCCAAAACATTTTTTACCTGTAAATATTAGTGGAATAAATGAAGGTGATTTTACATTTGTTTATGGTTTTCCTGGTACAACAGATGAATATTTAACTGCTTCTGCAATAGAGCAAATAAAAGATGTAATTGATCCTGCAAGAATTAATGTTCGTACAATTGCATTATCTCATATTGATAAAAAAATGCGCGAAGATAATGCAACTCGAATTGCATATGCTTCTAAACAGGCTCGTATTTCTAATGCGCACAAAAAATGGATTGGTGAAGTTTTGGGACTTAACCGTTCTAATGCTGTAGAAAAACGTAAACAATACGAACAAGAATTCTTGGAAAGAGTGGCTGAAAATCCTAAATTAAAAAAGGAATATGCTACAATCATCACTGATTTAAATAATGTAAATAAAGAAAATCAAGATTATAGTTTAGCGAATACACTTTATACAGAATCTTTTTACTCTAATTCGGAAACGTTCAGAATGGCTTTGGCTTTAAATACTATTTTGAATGCTGTAGGAGAAAAAAATTACAATGAAGTAAAAGCTAAGTCTTTGAATACTGTAGCTAGTATGCACAAAGATTATAATGCTGATTTGGATAAAACAATTTCTTCTGATCTTGTAGATAATTATTTTAAGGCTATTCCTAAACAATTGTCGCCAGAAACAACGCCAGAAAATATAAAAAATGCATTAAATAATAGCGTTGTAAATGGAACGAAAGAATTGAATGGAAAAAGTTTTATTGGAAATATAAAAGAAATCGCTAAAAATGATACTGAGTTTATAAATGCCTTAAAAAATGATGCTTTGATTGCTCAAGTTCGTTTAGTTTTAAATTCTAATCAAACTAAAGTTGTTCCTACTTATCTTTCGAATGAAGATAAAATAAGTAAACTAATGCGTACTTATATGAAAGGGCAAATGGAAGTGTTTACTGATAAAAAAATATTCCCAGATGCAAATTCTACTTTACGTGTAACATACGGGAAAGTTGATGGTTACCAACCAAGAGATGCGGTATATTATGAACCAATTACACATATTGATGGTGTTATTGAGAAATATGTTCCTAATGATTACGAATTTGATTTACCAAAACATATGTTAGATTTATATGGTAAAAAAGACTTTGGAAAATATGCAGATAAAAATGGAAAATTACCAATTAATTTTATAGCAACTAACCATACAACTGGAGGTAATTCTGGTTCGCCTGTTTTGGACGCTCAAGGAAATTTAATTGGATTAAATTTTGACCGTGTTTGGGAAGGTACAATGTCTGATTTGAATTATGATCCAGAGATTTGTCGTAACATTATGGTGGATACTCGTTATGTTTTATGGGTGATTGATAAATATGCAAACGCTCAACGTTTAATTGACGAAATGACAGTTATCGATAATAATAAATAGTGTTTTTCTTTTGTTTTTGATCATTTAAATTTAAACATTTCGACAAGCTCAATGTGACATAATTTAAATATAATCTTACTAAAAAAAAGTAATATTATTAAAATTAATTACAAACATTAGATAAATTTAATGTTACATCAACAAGTTCAATTATATCATATTATAAAAGAATTTAAACAAAAAAGCTCAGATGCTTTATCTGAGCTTTTTTGTTTATTCTATTATTTGACTGTTTGGGAAAGCTACTTTGAAAGTATCTATAACATTAATATCAGAAGTAATAATTTGCCAATGAGAATCATGTACAAATTCTAAAACAATTTCGTTTTCATACAAATTTTCATCTTCTATATTTACAAAAAGATTTTTTTCGTTTCTATCTCCTATGATTAAAGCTTCAGAAACAGTTTGCATTTTATAGCAAAGGTTTTCTAATTGTTCATAATCAATCAATATTCCATCTTGCTTATCTATAATTTCTTGCAATTCGAAAACTGAATATTCATCTGTTTCACTTTCTCCATCAATCCAAAGTAGCTTTATAGCGTAACCTTGTAAATCTTGTAGAGGCTGAATAACCTCTTCCATGCGTTGAATTTGATTTTCGTCTTCTCCGAAAATTTCTATTTTGTATGTTTCCATAATTATGTACAAAAGTAAAAAGTAACTTTAAAATAAATTTATCTTTTTCAAAAAAATAATGTTTTATATAAAAATAGAAGCTGATAACTAATTATCAGCTTCCATTAATTATACTTATAAAATCGAGAATATTATTCTGATTTATTTCCTGCTTTTTTCCCTTTAACAGAAATTTTTACACCATCTTTTGCTTCATTAAGATCAAGTAATAATTCATCACCCTCACTAATTACTGCATTGATAATTTCTTCTGCCATTGGATCTTCGATATATTTTTGGATTGCTCGTTTCAGAGGTCTTGCTCCATAATCTTTATCAAAACCTTTATCAGCAATAAAGTTTTTAGCTTCTTCAGTTAACTCAATGTGATAATCTAAAGCTGTTAAACGCTCAATTAAGCTAGATAATTCGATATCGATAATTTTCATAATATCTTCTTTTTTCAAAGAATTAAATAAAATTATATCATCAATACGGTTTAAAAACTCAGGTGCAAAAGCTCTTTTTAATGCAGTTTCGATGGTAGATTTTGCTCTATCATCAGCAGAATCTTTCTTCGCAGAAGTTCCAAAACCAACTCCATCACCAAATTCTTTTAATTGACGAGTACCAATATTAGATGTTAAAATAATAATTGTATTTCTAAAATCTACTTTTCTACCTAAACTATCCGTTACATGTCCATCATCTAAAATTTGTAAAAGAATATTGAATACATCTGGATGAGCTTTTTCAATCTCATCTAATAAAATAACTGCATAAGGTTTACGACGAACAGCTTCTGTTAATTGCCCTCCTTCTTCGTAACCAACATAGCCCGGAGGTGCCCCAACCAAACGAGATACGGCAAATTTCTCCATATATTCTGACATGTCGATACGAATTAATGCATCATTAGAATCAAAAATTTCTTTCGCTAAAATCTTAGCCAATTGTGTTTTACCAACACCTGTTGTACCTAAGAAAATGAAAGAACCGATTGGTTTGTTTGGATCTTTTAATCCAGCTCTATTTCTCTGAATAGCTTTTACTACTTTAGAAACAGCTTCGTCTTGACCAATGACTTTACCTTTCATTAACTCGTTCATTTGAGCTAATTTTTTCAATTCTTTTTCAGCAACACGATGTACAGGAACTCCAGACATTAATGAAACTACCTCAGCAACATTTTCTTCTGTAACAGTTTCTCTATTTTCTTTAGAAACTTTTTCCCATTCAGTTTGTGCTCGTTTTAATTCTCCTTCGATTTGCTTTTCAGTATCACGTAACTGAGCAGCTTCTTCGTATTTCTGAGATTTTACAACTTTCGTTTTTTCTTCACGTACTTCTTCTAATTTAGCTTCAAGATCTAAAATATCTTGAGGGACTTTAATATTTTTGATATGTACACGAGAACCTGCTTCATCCAAAGCATCAATTGCTTTATCAGGCAAGAAACGATCTGTAATGTAACGTGTTGTTAAATTAACACAAGCTTGTAAAGCTTCATCAGTATAATTTACATTATGATGAGCTTCGTATTTATCTTTGATATTTTTTAATATCTGTAATGTTTCTTCTGGCGTTGTTGGCTCTACCATTACATTTTGAAAACGACGAACTAATGCTCCATCTTTTTCAATATATTGTCGGTATTCATCCAAAGTTGTCGCACCAATACATTGTAACTCACCACGAGCCAATGCAGGTTTAAACATATTTGACGCATCCAAAGAACCTGTTGCTCCTCCAGCACCTACAATTGTATGTAACTCATCTATAAATAAAATGATATCATCATTTTTTTCTAACTCGTTCATAATTGCTTTGATGCGCTCCTCGAATTGACCACGGTATTTTGTTCCAGCAACTAAAGATGCCAAATCTAACGTAACTACACGTTTATTAAACAAAACACGAGAAACTTTTCTTTGCACAATTCTTAAAGCCAAACCTTCTGCAATTGCAGATTTACCAACACCTGGCTCTCCAATTAACAATGGGTTGTTCTTTTTACGACGAGAAAGAATTTGAGAAACACGTTCTATTTCTTTTTCACGTCCTACAACAGGATCTAACTTTCCTTCTTGTGCAATTGCAGTTAAATCTCTACCAAAATTGTCTAAAACTGGAGTTCTACTTTTTGATGTTGCTTTGTTTGTTGATGCACGTTCAAAATCTTGATCAGAATCTCCTCCATCATAAGATGGATTTTCCGCACGTGGAGACTGAATTTCTTCATCCTGAAATTGAAATTTAAATTCTTCTTTTACTGTGTTATAATCAATATCTAATTTATTCATCAATTTAGTAATTGGATCATTCTCATTACGAAGAATACACAATAACAAATGAATAGTATTTACAGTTGGACTTTTAAACAATTTAGCTTCTAAAAAAGTTGTTTTTAATGCTCTTTCAGCTTGCTTAGTTAAGCTTAAATTCTTTATATGATTACCTTCAGTTTCTTTAGGAGGATTTAAAGTTTCAATTTTTTGGCGCACTTCGTCTAAATCTACATTCAAAGATTCTAGTACCGAAATAGCTTTACCTTCTCCATCGCGAATAATTCCCAATAGAAGATGCTCTGTCCCGATTTGATCGTGACCTAATCTCAACGCTTCTTCCTTACTGTAAGAAATTACGTCCTTTACTTGTTGTGAGAAATTATCGTTCATATTACTTAAGTTTATCTTAATCTTTTAATAAATATACTTATTATTATTAAATATAGCATAAATTATGCCTTTGTGCCAAATGAATTGTTGATTACACAAAATATACAATTATTGTCTAATATATTTAAAATAACTGACAAGATTTCATATCAATTCTTAAATTATTCATAATAATTTGAGATATAGAAGTTGTTGCTAAATCATCAAACAAATCTCCTCTTTCCATTTTCAGTTTATAATGCAAACTTTGAATATGATTAGGATTAAGGTTGTTATTTTTATTAAAAATATTTGCTATTCTATTCCTACTTTTATCTGAATAAATAGTAGATGAACACCATGTCACAATATCTTTATTTGTCATATCTTTTATGATAAGATCTTTTTCATTCCAATGTAAAAGGTATGTATTTTTTGTGATTCTTTCAAAAATAAATATAGTAAATGGAGCAATTTCTTTAAAATTTTCATTTTTCGTAAATTCTAAAACACTATTATATTTTAATAAATGAAGTAATATAATACCCCTACTCTCTTTGTACTTATTCTTCAAAAAGAATGGTTTACTTTCCCCTCCGTTCAAAATACAAGCAACATATTCATCAGAATAAAAAATCCATGTTCCATTTGCCCTTTTATCTATTGGAGAATAATAAATTTTATCAAATTTTATTTGCTCTACTATTTCATAAGATGTTTGTCTACCTATTTCTTCATCTCTATTGTGTGTTAATATAAATTCATTTCCTTTTTTATAAAAACTAATAATACACATCTAATATTTAATTTAGTTCAAATGTAAAAATTATCTTTGTAAAGAATTATGAGCATCACAAAAACTATAACAGAATCTTTAGAAGAAACAAAAAGTATTCTTTTACAATTTGATGATACAATGTATCAAAAAAAATTAGCAATTATTTCAAATGGAACAATTGGTAAACATTTTCGTCATATTATAGAATTTTATTTTTGTTTATTCGATGAAAACAATCTTGATTATATATGTTATGATGAACGTAAACGTAATTTATTGTGGGAAACATCTATTGAAGAAAGTATTTCTATCATTGATTTTTTAATAAACCGAATCAATACAATAGATTTAAGTAAAAATATACTACTAAAGCAAAGTTATTATAACGAAACATTTAATATTCCTACAATATATCAAAGAGAATTAATATATTGTTTTGATCATAGCGTTCATCATTTTGCTTTAATTAGAATTGCAATAGAAAATAATTTTTCACATATTAATTTTTCTAAAGATTTCGGAGTAGCACCATCAACTATTGTTTACCAAAAATTAATTAATGAATCCAAAAATTGAAAAATGGACGAAATATGAATTTTGGTCTTTTTGGTTATTTTATGCTCCATTAACACCTTGGTTCATTTATAAAATAATAAAATCAGGCGCTCCAGCCTATTTTTGCTCAGCAAACCCTGGTATAAAATGGGGAGGTTTTATGAATTATTCTAAAATTGATTTAATCAATCAAATTGATAAACAATATATACCTAAAACTTTTTTTTACTCTTCATATAATCTTGAACAATTCCCTCTTGATTTTCCTTTTATTATAAAACCTGATATTGGAGAAAGAGGTATTGGAGTAGAATTGATTAGAAATAAATTTGATTTAGAAAATTATTTTAATAATCATCATAATTCTGATATTATTCTTCAAGAATATATCAATTATCCTTTAGAATTTGGTGTTTTTTATGTTCGATTACCAAAAGAAACTAAAGGAAAAATTATTTCTATTACTGCGAAAAATTTTTTAACGATTATTGGAGATGGAAAACATTCTTTAAAAGAATTAATTGAAAATAATTTACGTGCTTTTTATAGAAAAGAATATTTATTTGATCGATATAAAAATGATTTGAATTTAATTTTAGGAAAGGGGCAGCAATTAATGATAGAACCTATCGGAAATCATAATAGAGGAACAACTTTTCTTGATGGAACAAATTTAAAAACATCTATTCTTGAAGATAAAATTGATACTATTGTTCAAAAAATTAATGGTTTTTTTTATGGAAGAATTGATTTGAAAGCAAAAAATTTAGAAGATTTTCAGAACGGAAAATTTGTCATACTAGAAATAAATGGAGCAAATTCGGAAGCAACTCATATTTATGATCCAAATTTTAATCTCATAAAAGCATATAAAGAAGTACTGAAACATCTAAACTACCAATATAAAATAGCTATACAAAATCATGAACTTGGAGAACAATGGACTGATTGGAAATTGTTAGCTAAAGAAATTTTTTCACGCTATAAATCTTAAAATTTGGCAGTTTTGTCAGAAAAATGGAAAGGGAATAATCATTGAAATATATTGATAAATATAATTATATAAATATGAAATATCCATTTCCTAAAAAAACTATTATAATACCTCTACTCCTATTATTACCTATGTGGATTATATTTTTATTTGAAATAAATGGACATGGTTTTGTTGGTTGCTATGGTGTTATACCAAGAACATTTGTTGGACTTCGAGGTATTCTATTATCCCCTCTTTTCCATTCAGGATGGAAACATATTATAAGCAATACATTTCCATTAGCTTTTCTTAGTTTTATTGCATTATTAATATATGATCGTTTAGCCTATTATGTTATTTTTTTTGGTTGGATTATCTCAGGAACAATACTTTGGTTAATCGGGAACCCTCCTTTTTTAGATGATTATGTAAGTTGTCATATCGGAGCAAGTACAATTGTATATTTATTAGCTTCATTTATTTTTTTTAGTGGAATAATAAGAAAAGAAAGAGGTTTAATGGCGATTTCACTTATCATTATCTTGCTTTATGGAGGAATGATTTGGGGAATGGTTCCTCAAGAAATTTTACCACAATTAAAATCTGATGTTGGCAATAATTCTATTTCTTGGGAAGGTCATTTAAGCGGTTTTATCACAGGTGCTTTTTTTGCTTATATTTTCAGAAAAATTGGTCCTCAAAAAGAAGAACCAAAATGGAATCAAGAAAATTATTATGACCCAAGAGAAGAACAGCTTTGGGAAATATATCAAGAACAAGAGAGATTAAAAGCAGAATATTTAGAATCGTTTGATGAAGATAATTCTAACGAAAATAACCAAGACAACCATTTAATAAGATAAATTGTAAATAATTACTTTTAATTATAATTCTTATTTTTGCAATCTAGATAATTATCGAAAAATGCTTGGATTAAAATTATTGACAGACCCTAGATGGGCAAACATAGCTGAGAAAAATTTAGAAGAAATTTTAACAGATCATGCATGGTGTGAGCAAAAAGCAGCTACTAATGCTATAACTATGATAGCATATAATTCTGAACATGAAGAATTTATTCATGAAATGACTGCTATTGCGATTGAAGAAATGCAACATTTTCAAATGGTGATAGACATTATAAAGCAACGTGGTTATGTACTTGGTAGAGAACGCAAAGATGATTATGTTGGTCAATTAATGAAATTCTGTAAAAAAGATGGTTCTAGAAATATGGCATTTGTTGATCGTTTACTTTTTGCTGCGATGATAGAAGCAAGAAGCTGTGAACGTTTTAGAACGCTATCCCAGAACATAAAAGATGAAGAATTAGCTAAGTTTTATTATGATTTAATGGTTTCTGAAGCGAATCATTATACTACATTTTTGAATTTTGCTAAAAAATTATCGACTGATGTTGATGTTGATAAACGTTGGAAAGAATGGTTAGATTTTGAAGGAAATTTAATTCAGTCGTATGGAAATAAAGAAGCTATTCATGGTTAATCCTTAATCAATTTTTGCACCTATTTGCAATAGTGATTGAAGCGACATCCTTTTTAGATTGGGCGTTTCGACTTTGCTCAATGACCAAATAAAAATGACCAATATAAAAAGATATAGCGAGAAAGCGCGACCCGAAGGGATTGCCCATGTACAAGATAATGAGATTATAGAAATTCTATAATCTCTTTTTTTATTTCATAACTTACATCAATTTATATGGATATAATAATATATATCTTTGAATAAAATCATAAAGTTATGGAATTAGGAATCGGAATGTTCGGCGATGTACACATCAACGAAAAAACAGGATATATACAAACACCTCAGCAGAGAATGGCTGAAATTATTGAAGAAGTAAAATTAATGGATGAAGTTGGTTTAGATTTCTTTGGGATTGGAGAGCATCACCGTCCTGATTATGCTGTCTCTTCTCCAGAAATTATTTTAGCTGCTTTGTCTACAGTAACAAAAAATATTCGATTAGGAAGTGCTGTTTCTGTTATAAGTTCTACAGATCCAGTAAAATTATATCAAGATTTTTCTACGGTAGATAATTTATCAAATGGACGAGCTGAAATAATGGCTGGTAGAGGTTCTTTTATTGAATCATTTCCTCTTTATGGTTATGATTTAAATAATTATGATGAATTATTTGATGAAAAACTACGTTTACTTTTAACGTTGAATAAAGAAGAGGTTATTAATTGGAAAGGTAATTTTAGAAAACCTATCGTAAATCAAACAGTTTATCCTAGACCAATACAAAAAGAAATTCCTATTTGGATTGCGGTTGGAGGAACAACATCATCTGTTATACGAGCTGGAAAACTTGGTTTACCTATTATTTTTGCCATTATAGGAGGAAATCCAGCAAATTTTGAACCTTTGTTCGAAGTCTATAAACAAGCATATTTAGACAATGGACACCCTGAAGAAAAAATGCAAATTGGTGTACATATGCATTCTTTTTTTGGTGATGATAATGAAGTTGTAGCGGATAAATATTTCCCTATATATGGAGGCCAAATGGATAGAATTGGAGCAAGTAGAGGCTGGCCAAAATATACTCGTCCACAATTTGACTATGGTCGTTCTACAGATGGACATTTAGTTGTTGGAGATAAAGAAATGGCTATTGACAAAATACAAAAATATAAAGAGTTATTTGGTTTAACTCGTTTTTCAGCGCATATGGATGTAGGTGCACCAAGTCACCTAGATATGATGAAATCTATAGAAATTTTTGGAAAAGATATAGCTCCAAGAATTAAATAAAAAAAAAACGTTTCCAAAATGGAAACGTTTTTTTTATACGTTTTTATTTTTTCTTTTCTGGTGGAAATTTAGATAAAATTTCTTGAATTGCTTTTGGTATCTTTTCTGCTTTTGCACTGATATTACTTAAATTAAAATCAGATCCAACACCTTGCCAAATTAGTATATTACGTTTATCATCAACAATATCTATAACAATTGTTCCTGCTTGATATGATGAAACATTATTACCTCCGTAATATCCTCCACCATAAAAACCGCCATAATAACCATAAGGACCATACCCCCAATTGTCATTATAAACAGATACTTCTTCTTTAGAACTTGTTAATAAATTAATAACTAAATCAGCATCCGAAGATACTTTAGTAAAACCTTTTGAAGCCATTTGAGCATCAATTGATTTTATTAATCTATTTTTATCCAAATCATTTACTTTCAATTTATCCAAACCTTTTTGATGGAATGTATACGTTTTATACGTTGAGAAATTTGTTGATCTGTCATAATCTGTGCTAACCTGCACTGTACCACAACTTGTAACCAATAGTGATAATAAAACTATAAAAGTAAAGTGTATACCTTTCATTATCTTAATTTTTAAAAATTAAATCTACAATTTTGTCCTAAAGATAAACTAAAAAAATAGTTCAAAATATAAGTAAACTATTTTTTAACTAATATTTATTAAATTCAATTAACTAACTCTAATTCAGATATTTTCACTTCTACAACTCCGTTATGATTAATTCTAGTTAATTCAACAACCTGAGTTTGGTTAACTAAATCTGGATTAAAATCAGTTTGAACCTTAACATAATTCTCAGTAAATCCAAACATTTTCCCATTTTTGCTATCATGTTCCCATAAAACTTTATGTGTAGAACCTAATTGAGATTGGTAAAAAGCTTGTCTTTTTTTCTCTGATAAAATACGTAACATTTTATTACGTCTTTTACGTTCTCCTTGATCAACAACACCTTCAAAATCTATCGCTTCTGTATTATCACGTTCAGAATAAGTGAAAACATGTAAATAACTGATTGGCATTTGGTTTAAAAAATTGTAAGTTTCCATGAAAAGCTCTTCTGTTTCTCCAGGAAAACCAACAATCACATCAACACCAATACAAGCATTTGGCATTACTTCGCGTATTTTAGCAACGCGATTTGTATATAAATTAGAAAGATATCTACGTTTCATTTTCTTCAAAATTTCATCACTACCTGATTGTAATGGAATATGAAAATGAGGAACAAAACGATTACTTTTTGATACAAAATCTATCGTTTCATCTTTCAATAAATTTGGTTCTATTGATGATATTCTAATTCTTTCGATAGCATCTACTTGATCTAACTCTTGTACAAGTTCAAGAAAAGTATGTTCATGCTTTTTATTTCCGAATTCACCTTTTCCATAATCTCCGATATTTACTCCTGTAAGTACAATTTCTTTGATTCCTTTATTAGCAATTTCATTTGCATTTTTAATTACATTTTCTACAGTATCCGATCTAGATATACCTCTTGCCAATGGAATTGTACAATAAGTACATTTATAATCACAACCATCTTGGACTTTTAAGAAAGCGCGAGTTCTATCTCCAATAGAATAAGAACCTACATAAAAATCAGCTTCTTCTATTTCACAAGAATGTACAATTGCTTCGTTATTTTTATTGATATCGTCTAAATATTCAGCTATATTAAATTTTTCTGCTGCTCCTAAAACCAAATCAACACCATCCATCTCTGCAATTTCTTGCGGTTTTAATTGAGCATAACAACCTACAATAACAACAAAACCATTTGGATTGGCTTTCATTGCATTTTTAACAATTGTTCTGCATTCTTTGTCTGCATTTGCTGTAACCGAACACGTATTAATCACGTACACATCGGCAGAATCAGTAAACTCAACCTTATCGTAACCACTATCTTTTAGATTTCTTGCAATCGTAGAAGTTTCCGAAAAATTAAGCTTACATCCCAATGTATGAAATGCAACTGTTTTTGTTTGATTATTCATAGCTGCAAATTTAAGAAATAATCCATAGTTTTGAAAGATAAAAAAAATAGGTTTTCATGACAACTAAATACTTTATATACATCACGTTATTTATTTCATTATTTTCATGCTCTAAGAAGATAGAAATTGATGAGAAAAAAGTATTTAAATTAAATAGATATGATAACATTTCTTCCTTGGATCCAATCAATGCTAGAACCCAAGCAAACAACTGGGCTTGTAACTTAATTTACAATAGTTTAGTTAAAATTGATAACAATCTTGAAATTAAACCAGATATTGCTAAATCATGGAAAATATCTACAGATGGAAAAACATATACGTTTAATCTTCGTAAAGATATATACTTTCAGAAACATATAGCTTTTGGTAAAGATTCTACTAGAACGGTAAATGCAAATGACTTTACGTTTAGTTTTGATCGTTTAAAAGATCCTAAATCTGGTGGTTCTGGAGGATGGATTATGAATAATATATCATCTTACAAAGCTATAAATGATAGTATTTTCGAAATAAAATTGAAAGAAGCTTATCCTGCATTTCTCGGGCTAATTTCAATGAAATATGCTTCTGTTGTTCCAAAAGAATTATTTAAAAATGGAAATGAAGAATTTTTAAAACATCCAATTGGCACAGGACCATTTCAATTCAAAATTTGGGAAGACAATGTTAAAATTGTTTTCAGAAAAAATCCATTATACTTTGAATTTGATAATAAGGGAAATCGTTTACCATACTTAGAAGCTGTAAATATCACTTTTCTTCCAGAAAAAAACTCAGAATTTTTAGAACTTATCAAGGGAAATCTAGATATGATGGCAGATTTAGACCCATCATACAAAGATGAAATTTTAACTCCTTTAGGAGAATTAAATCCAAAATATTCAAAAGATTTAACGATTTTAAAAGCACCATATTTGAGTACTGTTTATTTATGTTTTTATTTAGATGGTGAAAATTCTGTAAATTTAAAATTGAGACAAGCTTTAAACTATGGTGTTGACAAAGAAAAAATTATAAAATATATGATGAAAGGTCAAGCTTTTGCTGCTGATGGAGGCTTTATCCCTAAAGGTTTACCTGGATATTCATCAAAAAGTGGTTATTCATTTAATCCCGAAAAAGCAAGAGAATTGATTAACTCTTACATGAAAGAAAAAGGTAAAATAAAACCTATAGAATTAACTACTGTTCAGGAATATGTTGCCATTTGTGAATATATAGCAGCTGAAATGGCTAAGCTTGGTTTACCTATAAAAGTAAACGTTGTCCCAGGACCAACAATGCTCGAAGGTAAAGCTACAGGAAAATTTATGTTATTTAGAGCAAATTGGGGAGCTGATTATCCAGATGCAGAAAACTTTTTATCTTTATATTATTCAAAAAATTTTGCACCTGAAGGGCCTAATTATTCACATTATAAATCAACTGAATTTGATCAATTATATGAAAAATCATTTTTGATTAATAATCCTGAATTAAGAGCTAAAAACTATGAACAAATGGATGCATTAATGATGAAACAAGCTCCTATTTTACCTTTATTCTATGATCAATCAACCTTATTTATAAATAGACAAGTTAAAAATTTCTCTATAAACCCTATCAAACTATTAGATTTAACAAGAGTTTATAAAGAATAATTGTTCTAGAAGAACAAACGTTTATTTGAATATTTTTCAAAAAAAGAGCTTAATTATTTAATTAAATTACAGATAATTAAACAAAGATTGATTTTTTTTAAATTATACTTATTTTCAGAGTTTTTTAATATTAATTTATTTGATATTTTAAGGTCAAAAATCAAGTTTTTTTGGATATATTTGACCCAAATTTAAAATCAAAATCATTTAAACTTTTACTTATGAAAGTAAGACAACTTTTTGTAGTAGGATCTATTGTAACTTTAGTTGCAATTGCAGCTATTTCCTTTTTCTGGACTGGTGTGTTATGGTTCCTAATTATTGCTATTCCTATTATTATATTAGGAATTACTGATATGAACCAAACTAAACACGCAATTAGAAGAAATTTCCCTGTTGTAGGACATGGACGTTATTTATTAGAAAGTATTCGTCCAGAAATTATGCAATATTTTGTAGAAACTGATACAGAAGGAAAACCAATTGATAGATTAATGCGAAGCATGATTTATCGTCGTGCAAAAAACGTAATAGATACAGTTCCATTCGGAACACAGTTAGACGTATATCAACCAGGATATGAATGGTTAAATCATTCTATGTATGCTGGAAAAATAAAACATGCTGATGATCCTCGTGTAAAAATAGGAGGAAGCGAATGTAAACAACCATATTTAGCGAGTTTATTAAATATATCAGCAATGTCATTTGGTTCTTTAAGTGAAAATGCTGTCTTAGCAATGAATAAAGGTGCCAAAATGGGAAATTTCGCTCATAACACTGGTGAAGGAGGAATTTCTCCATACCACTTAAAACCAGGTGGAGATTTAATCTGGCAAATTGGTACTGGATATTTTGGTTGTCGTGCTGCTAACGGAGGATTTGATGCTGACAAATATGTAGAACGTGCAACATTACCAAATGTAAAAATGATAGAGCTTAAAATTTCTCAAGGTGCAAAACCTGGACATGGAGGAATTTTACCAGCTAACAAAAATACACCAGAAATTGCTGCTATACGTGCAGTAGAACCATATACAACTGTAGACTCACCTCCTTCTCACTCTGCTTTTTCTGATGCAGAAGGAATGTTACATTTCATCAAGCAATTAAGAGATTTATCTGGAGGAAAACCAGTTGGTTTCAAAATTTGTATTGGTATAAAACGTGAGTTTATCGAGATATGTGAAGCCATGATAAAAACAGGTATTAAACCAGACTATATCGTTATTGATGGTGGTGAAGGTGGAACTGGAGCTGCTCCTGTAGAATTTTCTAATTCATTAGGTATGCCATTATTAGATGGTTTAGCTTTTGCTGTAGATACATTAAGAGGATATAACCTAAAAAAAGATATCCGTGTTGTTGCATCAGGTAAAATCGTTTCGTCTTTCCATATTGCACGTGTTATGGCAATTGGAGCAGATTTAGTATACTCTGCAAGAGCAATGATGATGGCTGTTGGTTGTATACAAGCATTACAATGTAATACAAATACTTGTCCTGTTGGTGTTGCAACACAAGATCGTGATTTAATGAAAGGATTAGATGTCGAAGATAAATCTGTTCGTATGTATAATTTCCATAAGAAAACAATGCATATTTTATCTGAATTAATTTCTGCAACAGGTGTAAAATCTCACAGAGATTTCAATCGTTCTCATGTTAATTTACGTATAGACAATGTACACATCATGTCTTATGACCAATTATACCCTATCGTAGAAGAAGGAAAATATATTGGTAAAACAGCAGAAGAAGTGTTACAAGAAATTAGAGTTCGTACACTTAGCAAAGTAAACTAAGACTTATAAAATTCTAAATATATAAAAAATGCTCGAAATTAATTTCGAGCATTTTTTTGTATCTAATGAACTGTTTTTCTATATTTTTATTTGGGCAACCCCTATCGGGACACGCTTTTTGTTCCCAATCTTTTTTGCAAAACATTATTCTAAAATAAGAATAACATTTTAATGAATATAGAATCAGATAAAACTATTAACAATTTATCATTCTGAGCTTATCGAAGAATTATAGCTATTTAAATACATCATAACATAATAAGTAATTTAAGAATATTTTAAAACAATCTATCAAGATTTACTCTTTTGTAACAAACAATAAACCTGCACCAATATTAATTATAGATAATACATATTTATTTTCTGATTCTATTAATTCTATAAAATCTTCGACATCACTTTTATGAGAAATAATATTATCTACAATTAATAAATTACCTTTTTTGTCTAACATCATTTTTAAATTCTCCCAGTAAGAAGTATAATATTTTCTTTCTGCATCTAAAAAAATTAATGAAAATTCTTTCTCTATAGAATTTAGATAATCTTTAGCATCCATAGTAATTAATTCAACCTGTTGAATTAAGTCAAAATTATTCAAATAATTTCTAGCCGCTTCTGTCCTATCCTTTTCTATTTCGATTGTTATTAATTTTCCTTGTGTACTTTTTAGTGCATCAGCAAACCATAAGGTAGAAAATCCATTTGATGTTCCTATTTCTAACATATTTTTAGTTTGTTGAGCTCTTATTATTACTGAAATAAATTCAGCAGATTCTGGTTCTAAATTTCTCCATCTGTCCAATCTATTTTCTTTTTGATTATCTTCTTCTTTTAATTGGTTATAAAGTAAAAGAATCTCATTTTTTAGATTTACATTCATCGTATAAATTTTAATTTGTGGTATTTTAAATTTTAAAATTCTTTATGAATTCTTACATTAAATTTAAACATAATGAATTGAAAAGAAAAAACTATTACAATCCTATTTGCAATAGCGATTGTAACGGAAATCATTTTTATGAAGTGATCTAACGGAGTAAAAAGATTGAGAGTGAGAAAGCGCAATACGAAGTAATTGCCCTAATTAATCTAAAAATTGTTGTAAGGCTATTCTATTTCCTTCACTATCTTGAAATTCGGCTACATAGAAATTATACTTTGCATTATAGGTTTTAGAATACATTATTACACCATTTTGTTCTTCAACATTTTTTAGAGTATCATCAATATCATCTGTATTAAAATACAATATAACTCCATTTATAGTTGGTTTATAGACATCTCCTTTTACTAAAGCTCCTGAAATACCTTTATCGCTTTCACTAAAAGGAAAAAACATCATATTATATCCATCTATTATCTCATTTTCAAAACTAAAATTAAAAACTTTTTTATAAAATTTTCTTGCTCTCTCTAAATCAACAACTGGTATTTCGAAGTAAATTACAGGGTTACTCATTTTAGATATTAATTTATGATTTCTAAGTATTAAATTTAAATCATGTTGTTCAAAAAACAAAAAGCATCAGTAATAGTTTATTACTGACGCTTTCTATATATATTATTTTTTAATTCTTATTAAAGAACTAAATCTTATCCCATTGATTTTTCGTAACGTTTACGATCAACTTCTTTCAAGTGAATTTTACGTAAACGAATGAAGTTAGGTGTAACCTCAATACACTCATCAGCTTGGATATATTCCATACATTCTTCCAAAGTCATTTCTGTTTTTGGAGCGATAGAAGATGAATCATCTTTACCAGCTGCACGAATATTATTTAATTTTTTAGCCTCGATTACATTTACAACTAAATCATTGTTACGAGAATGCTCTCCAACAATCATTCCTTCGTAAACTTCTTCTCCTGGAGCGATGAAGAATTTACCACGATCTTGTAATTTATCAATAGAATAAGGAGTTGAAGTTCCTTGATCTTTAGAGATAATTACACCTGCAGAACGTCCAGCAATAGCACCTTTGAATGGTTTATAAGCTAAGAAATTATGAGCCATTACAGCTTCACCAGCAGTAGAAGTTAACATTAAAGAACGTAAACCGATTAATCCACGAGATGGGATTTCGAATTCTAAATGTTGCATACCTTCTTTTGCTTCCATGATTAATAAATCACCTTTACGTTGAGTTACTAAATCGATAGCTTTAGAAGAATAATCATCTGGAACATCTATTACTAATGTTTCGTATGGTTCACATTTAACACCATCAATTTCTTTGAAGATAACTTGTGGTTGTCCTACTGTTAACTCATAACCTTCACGACGCATTGTCTCGATTAATACAGATAAGTGCATGATACCACGACCATATACTAATTGTGTATTAGAATCATCTGTTGGCTCTACACGTAAAGCTAAGTTACGCTCTAATTCGTCTTCTAAACGCTCAACTAAGTGACGAGAAGTTACGAATTTTCCATCTTTACCAAAGAATGGAGAGTTGTTGATCCCGAATGACATGTTCATTGTAGGCTCATCAATATGCATTACTGGTAAAGCTTCTGGATTTTCTGGATCTGCAATTGTATCTCCAATTTGGAAACCATCAATACCTACAACAGCACAGATATCACCTGCTTTAACTTCTGTAGCTTTAGTTTTACCTAATCCAGAGAAAGTATATAATTCTTTTACTTTATGTTTTTTGAAAGAACCATCTGGTTTTGTTAAAGCGATCCAATCACCTTCTTTAATTTCACCACGAGTTACTTTACCTACAGCGATACGTCCTAAGAATTTAGAATAATCTAAAGAAGTAATTTGCATTTGTAAATCACCTTCTTTAGCTTCTGGAGCTGGAACGTGCTCTAAAATACCATCCATTAAAGGTAAGATATTTTCTGTAGGAACGTTTTCTGTATTAAACCATCCTTGTTTAGATGAACCATAGAAAGCAGGGAAATCTAACTGCTCTTCAGTAGCATCTAAGTTGAAGAATAATTCGAAAACTTTATCATAAACTTCGTCAGGACGACAGTTCTCTTTATCTACTTTATTAATAACTACTAATGGTTTTAATCCTAATTCTAATGCTTTTCCTAATACGAAACGAGTTTGAGGCATTGGTCCCTCAAAAGCATCAACTAATAAAATAACCCCATCAGCCATTTTCAATACACGCTCAACTTCACCACCAAAATCGGCGTGACCAGGAGTATCAATAACATTGATTTTTACACCTTTGTACTCTACCGATGCATTTTTAGAGAAGATCGTAATCCCTCTCTCACGCTCGATATCATTGTTGTCCATGATTAACTCACCTGACTCTTGGTTTTCTCTGAAAACGTTTGTCGAGTGAAGAATTTTATCAACCAACGTCGTTTTACCGTGGTCAACGTGTGCGATAATCGCAATATTTCTAATGTTTTGCATTCTTGAAAATTATGGGTGCAAATTTAAGATAAATTTATTTTTTATTACTATAAATTTTATATTATTTAAATATTAAAAATAATTGTATTAAAAAAAATAATTTTTATGATTTATTTTACTTACTCTTCTTGTTACCAAATGGATTGTAAGAAATTCCGAAATTTATGTAAAAAGAAGATTTCGGTCTTGCTTGATATAAATAATTATTAAATGAATCGTTTTTATCAAAAACTCTAGCTACAGGAACACTACGCACTCCCGTTTTCACAGTTCCTATAAATGCGCCTATTTTATGCTCATAAGTAACTCCTGTATTTATTTCTGTTTGTCTATATTCATATGTTTTATTGTTTTTATTCATATAAAAAGAACTAATATCCATATCACTACCAAAAGCTATTCTACCATTCGAAAATACATCTTTTTTCAGTTGTACCCTCTTTGGTAAAATTACATCAGCTATCCATCCATTTCTAAATTTATGTTCATAAGAAATTACTGGAAAAACAGGAACTTGTGTACTAGGATCTATAATTACTGCCAAACCAAGAATAAGTTTCGTTCTTTCATTGGCTGTCAGCATTAAACTACCAGTTAAAAATCCACGAGCTCTCTCAAAACTTTTTTAATTTCCATCTACAGAAAATGTCGCCGTATAAATAGCCATTTTATTCCATAAACTAGATATATGACTTGCTGTTATTGCCTCTGAATGGTAATGAAAATTATTTTTTTCGCTCAAATAACCAAAATTAGAATTATTGTCTTTTGCATCCAAAGTTGTGTACTTATAATTAAGTGAAGTTGATATTGTCCACTTTTCTTTCTTGAAAAAATAAAAATTAGCGTTAGCTTTTATTTGTTGAAAATTTTTCATTTTATTTTCAGATAAATCTCTTCCATCTAATTTTTGTTTAAAATCATACGGAGACAATGTTGTATATTCTACATTTAGAATACGTGTAGAAGGAAATTTATCTGCAACAAAAGCTACTGCCCTTTTCTGAATACTATCTTTATTTTGAGCAAAAGTATATATTGGTAAAAAAATGATAAGTAAAACTGTTTTTAAAAATGATTGTAGCATATTACTTTAACTCTTTTATTGTAGATTGAAAAAAATTGAACAAGAATATTTTGTCGTAAATCTTAAGTAAATTATTACTTTCTATAAAATGAGTAGCTTCATTTAAAACAAAATCAAATTTATCATTTACAAATACAATCCAAGATTCATTGTTTTTCTGATGATCTAAATTGAATGTTTTTTCATCATTAATTTCAACATTCTTTAAATCTAATAACGTTACTTCTTTCATCACACTCTTATCTTTCACAATACAAACGTCATTATTTACACAATCCATTATTCTTATAGATGGATCATAGCAATCTATAAAACGATCTAAATCTACAGCTCTAACTATTTTCTCTTCTTCAATTGAATATGAAAAATTAGAATTAACAATTTGTTTTGACCAATAATCAAAATTATTTAACCCCATAAATATTTTTTTTATTTTATCTATAAGAGCAAAGAAAAATAGTATTTAGTATTATAATTTAGTTATTATACGAAACTGATATTTTTTTCTACAAAATGCAAAAAAGTAGATGTGTATAATAAAATAGAGGATTAGTATATTAAATTAATCTAATAAAAAAATATCAATTAAATTCGTATTTATTAAAAATTATAATGAACAATAATTTAATTCAAGAAAATGATATAATAAGTTTTTTGGTTGAAAGAAAATATAAATTCCTACGACATTTTCTATTTCTATCGACATTCTTTTTCATAATATATAATACTTCTTTTCCTAAAGAATATTTTGGTTTTCATCGATATTTAGTGATAATGATATTATACTTATTATTAGTTATAAAATTTTATATAAATATTTATTTCCTTGTCCCAAATTTCTTTTTCAAAGGAAGATATATTACCTATATATTATTACTCATTATTTTAGTTTTTTTAAGTATAAATATTATAGGATATGTATTAAAATTATTTTTTTCGAGTTATATAATTTCTGATTTTTATAAAAATGCTCATCATGCTAAAAATTATTATGATGGAATTATGATTATTGCTCCAATGATAATGACATCTACAACAATAAAATTATTACAAAAATGGAAAAAAGACAGTTTACAAATTTCTGAATTACAGAATTTGACCTTAAAAATGGAATTAAATGAATTAAAAAATCAAATAAATCCTCATTTTTTATTCAATATGTTAAACAATGTAAAAGCTTTGATTAGAAAAGATCCTGAAAAAGCCAATATTGTAATCATGAAACTTTCCGATTTTCTTCGTTATCAATTGTATGAAAACAATGAAGAAAAAACTCCAATTAGCTCTGAAATTAATTTTTTAACTAATTTTCTTGAATTAGAAAAAATTAGACAAGAAAAATTAGATATCATCATAGAAACCAAAACAAATAAAAAAACATTAAATAGTACTTTTATCCCTACAAATCTATTTACAACTTTTGTAGAAAATGCAATAAAACATAGTTTTGATATAGATGGAAAACCGTCTTACATACGTTTAAGTATTGAAATAGAAAATAAATATCTTATTTTTACTTGTAGCAATTCAATTGATCAGAACTATATTCAGACAAATAAAAAACATTTTGGTTTAGGACTTCCAAATATAAAGCGTAGACTAGACTTGTTATACAATGATACTTACTATATGAAAATTGAATCATCTAAAAATGAATACACTATAAATCTAATGATACCTTTATGAACTGTATAATAATTGATGACGAACCCTTAGCAAGAGAAGAAATGTTATCATTAATAAAAGAAGTTTCTGATTTAGAAATAATAGGATCATTCTCTAACACAAAACTAGTATCTGAATTTTTAAAAAATAATAATCCTGATATTATATTTCTTGATATTGAAATGCCTTTAATGAATGGGTTAGAATTTGCAGAAAATTTATATAAAAATACTCTAGTTATTTTTACAACTGCTTATTCACAATATGCAATAAAAAGTTACGAAATAGATGCTATTGACTATTTACTAAAACCCATCGATAAAAAAAGATTGGATAAAGCTATTAATAAAGCCATTGTTTATAAAAATCTTTTAACGAATTATAATTTAGAAAATGAAGTAGAAATTAATTCTGAAGAATTTATATTTATAAAGGCTGACAGGAAATTTTATAAAATATTTTTTTCAGATATTTTATATATTGAAGGTTTGAAAGATTATGTTATTATACATACAAAAAATCAAAAATTAATTACTGCAATGAATTTAAAAACAATTCACCAGAAAATTAATTCCAATTTATTTTTACGAGTAAGTAAGTCATATGTTGTTAATACAAATTTCATTGATTCATTCGATAACCATAAAGTTTATATTAATAAAAATGAAATTCCTTTAGGAGAAGTATATAAAAATGACTTCATCTTAAAATATGCAAAAGATATTTTAGAATAATAAAAAAAGGAGCTATTAGCTCCTTTTTTTATTATTTACTTTAATCATTTATTGGAGCATCATGCCCTGGAATATCATCTAAGTTTAGCATTTCTTTAGCTAAAGATATCATTCGTTCTGTTCCTGTATGTTTATTTTTTTCATCAGAAAGTTTAACAACTCCAGTCCAAGGAATATCAAATGAAGATATTTCTGTTAATTTCATAACTATATTCATTGGTCTCAAATCTGTATCATTAGTTAAATTTGTACCTATCCCAAATGATAAACCAATTCTTCCTTTGAATGAATTTGTAATTGTTTCCACTTTTTCAGAATTCAACCCATCAGAGAAAATTATTGTTTTAAATAATGGATTAATACCCATTTTTTGGTAATGAGCAATTGTTTTTTCTCCAAATTCAATAGGATCCCCTGAATCATGACGAACTCCATCAAATAATTTTGATAATTTTTTATCAAATTGTCCAAAGAAAACATCAGAAGTATATGTATCAGTTAATGCAATACCTAAATCTCCATAATATACTTTTACCCAACGATCTAAACTAATAGAATTCGCTATCTTAAAACCATATCTTGCACCATGAAACATAAACCATTCATGAGCATGTGTCCCGATAGGTTTTACATCATATTTATGTGCAAAATGAACATTTGATGTCCCTACAAAGCTTTTACCTGAATGATTTTTTAACTCTTGTACAACTACATCCTGTACTTCGTAACTATGTCTACGACGAGTTCCGAATTCTGCAACTGTTACATCAAGACGATTATAAAGATCAACTTTGTTACTTGTTCTCTCGATCACTTCCGCATTAGAGATTCTTTCTGCATTAGTCAATGTATAATACAATTCACTAATTAAATATAAAATAGGGACCTCCCATAAAATTGTCCTATACCAATATCCTTCAACTTCAACTTCTAAATCAGATCCATTTTGGGTAATTATAACTTCTGAAGGATCATAGCGATAACCTTGTAAGAAATCTAAATAAGCTGGACTTAAATAAGGACAGTTTTTTGCAAAAAATTCTTTTTCTGATTTTGTTAAAGCTAAATTAGCCATTGCATCAATTTCCTTTTGCAAGACTTTTGCAAAACCATCAGGAAATTTATGTTCTCCTCTATTTATAAATTTATAACGAGCTTTTACATCAGGATATAATTTAGTTACACCAAATTGCATCGTAAACTTGTAAAAATCGTTATCTATAATTGAATTGACTATACTCATTTTTTTTAAATGATTATTTAATTTTAATAAAGATAAAAAAAACCATCATTTTCAGATGGTTTTTTTTATATAATTATATCTAGAATAAAATTATTCTGTTGTTCTTTTTTCTATTTTAGGTAATTCGAAATTGAATATAAAAGATGCATCTCTATATGATGAATAATCTGTAAGAGAGCTGCCTGTATAATATTTGTTACGAGCAAAAGCTAATCGAGAAGGTAGAATAATAACTCCTTGAAAATTATATAAATCTGTAATTGCTCTATCTGTTGTCTTAAAATGTTTTAAACCTTCAACAAAGTTTTTTAGTTCAAGATTTTCTCTTTTTACTCCATTTTTAATTTCAGTAGCTGTAGGAATAAAATAATAGAAATCTGGGTCTTGTAGAGCTGAGCCATCTCCTGTATTTATACTAGTAATATTTTTGTATGTTCCTATATCTCCATATTTTCTTGTATAATCTGTACTATTTGTTGCTACAAAATATGATGTAATATATGATAAATAAATAGAAGTACTATCATTAGACACTATAGATTCTCCTGTTCCTATATGATTAGGATTTTCTGCATACCAAATTCCTAAATCATCTTGCTTTGCAATCGTTTTTAAAGCTGGGTAGGCATCATCATCATTCCCTGTTATTGTATCAAATTTAGTTAATCTACCAGTTGTAGGATTAAAATAAAAATCATTTAAGAATTGAGTTATAGCTTCATCATCTAAAGCATTTCTCTCTTCTATAGGGATTCTAGTTTCTTTATTTATACTACTATCATCATCATTATTGCAACTAACTAAAAAAATTGAGCAAGTAATTAAAGTAACAAAGAATTTCTTTATCATGTTATTTCGATTTATATTGCGAATTTAGAAAAAATATTAGTTTATCCTAGTAAAATTAAATTTTAAAATGAGATTAGATAAATTTTTGTGGAGTGTTAGATATTATAAAACAAGATCATTAGCTTCGGATGCATGTAAAAAAAATCGTATAAAAGTAAATGGAGCTGTTGTAAAAGCATCTCGTGAAATAATTCCAGGTGATAGTATAGAAGTAAAAAAAGATCAAATCAATTTATCTTTTAAAGTTTTACAAGTTCCTAAAAATAGGATTGGAGCAAAGTTACTTACATTACATATTATTGATACAACTCCAAAAGAAGAATATGAAGTATTAGAATTAAGAAAACTTTCTCAAGATTATTATAGAGAAAAAGGAGAAGGAAGACCAACTAAAAAAGATCGTCGTGATTTAGATGATTATTTAGATGGTGAAGAAAGTACAGGAGAAGAAAAATTAATTATAGGAGAAGATTTGGATTAAATCCAAATCTTCTCTTGTTTTAACTGATTCATTATTTCATCTAATATTTCTAATGGACTTTGATTAGATATATTAATTGTATATTTTGATTTTTGATAGAATTGATTTCGTTCAAATAAATGTTTTGCTATAAACTCCATCATTTCATCATTAGATAAATGAGCAATCAATGGTCTAGTATGTTTTTTACTCTCTAATCGCTTTACTAAATATGGTAATTGAACTCTCAAGAAAATAGAAATACTTTTATCTACAATTTCATCAATATTATTATAGTATACAGGTGTTCCTCCACCAAGAGATAAAACAATATTTGTACTTGTTAAAATTTCTTGTAAAGCATCCTTTTCTTTTTTTCGAAAACCTAACTCTCCTTCTTGTTCAAAAATTTCAGTAATTTTTTTCTCATATTTTTTTTCAATGAACTCATCTAAATCAATAAATTCATATCCAATAGCTTTTGCTAAATCTTTTCCTGTAGTGGTTTTCCCACTACCCATGTAACCAATTAAAGAGATTATCATTTAGTTTTATATTAATTTTAATTAACAGGTAAATCTTCCGAATAAAAAATTGTTAATCTAGCATATCCGTCAAAAGTATCAATCTGATAAGAATATGTTTTTTCTAATCGTTTTGCATCAAATCTTTCTACGTTATAAGTTACATTAAATTCTTCATTAGTAACCGTAGCATTAGAATGATGGTATTTAGATTTTGGAGTATCTTTTTTAATTTCTGCTCTATATTGATTCAAAAATTTTATAGGGAAAGAATATGTTAATTTATAAACAATCTCTTGCGAAATTTCTATTGCTGTTATTTTATTTAAAAACATAGTTCCTTGATTATTTTTCTTTATTTTCAAAGAATCTAATCGATCAATATTCTGTATATATAAGTTTTTACCAAGTTTTGATACTTTGAAACAACGATCATTTAATTTTTGATGAATAATTTGTGGTTGTTCTTTTATCAAACCTTTTAGATCTTTTAATGTTAAATTAGCTAAATGAGCATCTTTTGTTTGTTCATTACAATTATTAGCATATTCAGAATCTGGCACATCAGCCTCAGGATTATCAGATTTTTTACACGATACCACGAACAATAATGCAATAATTATATAAAATATTTTATTTTTCATCTAAAAATTTAATTAACACTAACCATAATTTGGATTGTGACAAATATATTATATATCCTTTTAAAAACACATCTCCACTCAATTATTTTTACAAAACAGATCTTTTTTTGCTCTTTTTAAATTTAATTAAAAAAAATACCTCTTTTTAAGTTCTTAAAATATAAATATTTAATCATTTTTTTGAAAAAAAAGAACAAAAAGGTTTGTTAAATTCGTATTAAACACCCTATATTTGCACTCGATTTAAGCAGACGACCTGGTAGCTCAGTTGGTAGAGCACAACACTTTTAATGTTGGGGTCCTGGGT